>NZ_JAQOSR010000311.1:0-4720 GCF_046718885.1 Bradyrhizobium sp. UFLA01-814
AACCGTCCCAGAAGCGTTCACGCCTAACGCGACAGTACGGCCCGAAATCGACGGGCTCATAGGCGTAGCTATAGTAGTATGGCTTCGGTGCGGCGAGTGCGGCGCCAATGAGTGCGCCCGCCGCCAGGCCGCCGACGACCGGAGCGACAGGAAATCCATGACGCCATCGAGCGTCCGCCGAGGTTGAGCTTGCCACCGAGCCGACGACAACGGTCGCACCAACCGCGAGTGCAATCATTGTTTTCCTCATCATGAGACCTCCGCTTCTTCACTTGTGACGAATCAACCGCCCGGTGTCCGAGATCCCGGACGCCAGCCCGCAGCGACGCTGACTCTAGCCGCCTGGAAAATGGTCCACATTGGCGTCTGTCAAGAATCGCTTGCCGCCTGTGTCGCTTCGCCCTGCAACGCTGTACAAAGACAATTGGGAAATTGATGGTCGTCAACGCGGCAGGCCGCGCGTCCACGTCGCCGCCGAGCGCGCACAGGCGACTGCTGCAAGTACAAGTGTCGCATGGGGCCGGCATACTGCCCGTTAGCTCCGACGCCGCGTCAACGGTTCGCGACCCAAAGAACGAGGCTGAACACCAAGCTGATAAGTATACAAGTCATCAGCGGGAAATAGAACGTCGTGTTTCCCCGCTCGATGACAATGTCGCCGGGCAGCCGCCCCAATCCGAGTTGGCTCAGATAGGGCCAAAGCAGGCCAACCGCCAGGATCAGCGCGCCTAGTAGGATCAGAACACGTGTCATCGCTATCAATCCGTGCGCCGCCTAATTGTCGCGGCGGTGACCGAACAATTGGAGCAGCATCATGAAGAGGTTGATGAAATCAAGGTAAAGTGCCAGCGCGCCAAGCACGGCCTTCTTGCCGGCGATTTCGCCGGTATCGGATTCAAGATACATCTCCTTGATGCGCTGTGTGTCGTAGGCAGTGAGGCCTACGAACACGATGACGCCGATGATCGAGATAGCGAACTGAAGCGCGCTCGATCCGATGAAGATATTGACGAGGGATGCGATCACGATACCGATCAGCCCCATCATGAGAAACGATCCAAAGCGGGAAAGATCGGCTCTGGTGGTATAGCCGTAGAGGCTCATCGCGCCGAAGGTCGCCGCCGTGATGAAAAACACACGCGCAATCGATTCCCCGGTGAATACCAGGAAGATGCCTCCCAGCGACAGCCCCATGACGGCGGCATAGAGCCAGAACAGCAGCATCGCCGTTCCTGCGGCCATACGCTGGATCCCGAAGCTCAAGAGCAGTACGAAGCCGAGGGGCGCCAGCATGACAAGCCAAATCAATGGCGTCGCCGCGATAGACTGGTAGAAACCGGAGGCCACGGCCAGGTAGGCCACGAGGCCGGTCAGCGCGAGGCCACCGGCCATATAGCCGTAGATGCGCTGCATATGGGCCCGCAAGGCGGCGTCGATCTCGGCGACCGATGGTGGAAAGCCCGCGTCCCGTGACTTGCGAGCATCAAAATCATAATAGCTCATGGCTTACTCCTGTGCGGTCGACTGATCGAGCAGCCTTGAACGTCAGTTGCCGATAGGCCTGCTAATTCGTATGCAAAGCGCGCTCGTTCCGTACCTGGTCAGCGCTATAGGGCACGGCGTTTGGATCGAACGCCTGCCAGCCCGACCTGCGGTATAGCTCGCAGCGTTCCTGAAGCCTTACCGCTGACCGGTTCATAATCGGCTCTATTCGCGGCATATCGGCCGGAGGCACCCGCGCGGCGACCAATGTTCCTCCGCGGCGAACGCCCTCGGCAAAGACGTGCGCATCTTCTTCGCTGATGCCGGCGTTGGTCAGCGCTCCCAGCAGGCCGCCGGTAACGCCACCGATCGCCATGCTACCCAACATCGCTGCAAGCCATCCCACGCCCACCACGGCGCCGATGCCGGGAAGCGCCAGCATTGTAACGAGACTGGCAGCGGTCGCCGCCGTTGCGCCGATTGCGGCTCCAACGGCCGCACCCTCGAGCTTTCCGTCGCGGGCGGTGTCGCTGCTCGTAACCTGTTTCCGCAAAGGCACAACATTCGTGCTCTCGGTAGCTCGGTACCAGGTGTCGGAATTGTTCGAGATCACGCTAGTCTCCGAAGGCGGCAGACCCGCGATCGCAAGCGCGAAGATGACCCGGCGTGCGTCAGCATGTGAATCATAGAGGCGGCAGATAGTGATTGGCATGACACGCTCCCGTTGCGTGAAAGTGCCACGGATCGGCCACTTGCGGCAGGTAGCACCACTATTCTTGTCAATTGCGAAGAAACGTCACCTTGACGAGCGTCAACGGAACATGGCGGATTTCGTCGAGTTGTGCGCCTACCGTTGGTCTCGCTTGCGGCGCTGAGGAGTTGCGTTGGCCAGAGACGAGCGGTGCGCCCCTGCGGAACAATCGGGCTGCCTTTGCGCTCCACCTTCACGAGAAACGACCTCACCGCGCCTAACAGCGTGTTCCCGGGGTCCAGCGCTCACGCTGCAGCAAAGCAATCATCTGCCGGCGGCAATCTCGCAGGATCCGGCCGACACCGCCATTTGAACGGCTGCCTGCCAGTCTTGCCACGATGTCGGATCGACTGGCGTCCCGTCGGCCCACTTCAAGCTACCGAGCAAGAATGCGATCTGCTCGACCGGCCTACCATGGCGACGCCAAACGGCCTCGAGAAAGATCCGGATCGCGTCATAGCCTTCAATCACCGTAATAGTGTCGGTTGCTTTGAACGTGGCCATATTCAGTGACTCCGAGTTGCGCCCGTCATGCGGATTTTCTGCTGCGTAGCGCAACGGTCATAGCCCTCGGGACAAAATGCTTATCCTTCATCCGCCTCGTCACATTGACGGTTGTCAGCCGCTGAGCGCTGAAACATTTTTCTCCGATTAGCGGAACTTGATGCTCATCACGGCAATGACAAATCTGGACAACGAACTGGGGGGCGAAGCGCATCGGAGCTGCGCATGGCCGACGACCTATTGATCAAGACACTAATCGTGATCCTTGCCTCGGTCTGCGCCATCAGCCTGGTCGCGCGTCTGAGATTTGCGGCAGCCGGCGGTTACCTGCTGGCCGGCTTGGTAATCGGGCCACACGGTTTGCAACTCATCACCGCAAGCGATGAAGCAAGATTTCTGGCCGAGCTCGGCATCATTTTCCTAATGTTTATGGTCGGCCTCGAGTTTTCGCTCTCGGCAATGATTGCCGCACGCCGCGACGTTTTCGGCGCCGGCAGTCTGCAAGTCGGGTTCACCGTTTTTATCGTGACGGGAATTGCGACGCTTTCGGGTGTGAGCTTATCCGGCGCGGTGCTGCTCGGTGGTGCAGTTGCGATGTCATCGACCGCCATCACGCTCAAGCAATTGGTCGATCAGGGAGAGGTCAGCAGCCAACAAGGCCGCCTTGTGCTGGGAATCCTGCTCTTTCAGGATCTTGCTGTCCTTCCCTTTCTCGTCGTGCTGGGTGGGTGGCAACCAGGCGGTGGGCCGGAACCGTTGGGAGCACTGCGCCAGCTCGCAACAGCGACGATTGCACTCGGCGCCGCGGCTTTCGTCTGCAAACCGGTTTTTCGCACGTGGCTTACCTGGGTTGCCCGGACCAGCTCGGCGGATCTATTTCTGCTCACCGTTCTGTTGCTCGCGCTCGGTACGGCGTTCGTCGGACATGTCGCCGGTCTTTCCGGGCCGATCGGAGCATTCCTCGCCGGTATGGTGGTCAGCGAAAGCGACTTCCGTCATCAGGTAGAGGACGATATCCGACCCTTTCGTGACATCCTGTTGGGCCTATTCTTCGTCACCGTCGGCATGGAAGTGGATCCCTCAACCGTGGCTGTGGCGCCCATGACCGTCCTCGCGTGGATAGCCGTATGCCTGCCAGGAAAGGCCATCGTCGTGATCCTGGTTGGTGCAATCATGCGCTGGCCAGCACCGGTCGCAGTGCGAGTTGCCCTTATTCTAGCACACGGCGGAGAAGCCGGTTTACTCCTACTCACACAGGCGGTGCGAGTGAATGCCCTGGAAGCGGGCGTTGGGCAGCCTGCTCTGTTGGCCCTAGCGGTCACCATGGCGCTCGGTCCAATGCTGATTCAAGCGAGCTACCGATTTGCAGAACTCGTTCGCGGAGCATCACATCGCCTCAAAGCACATGCCGAAGAGGCTGCCATCCGCCAGGAAAGCCGAGATCTCAGCGATCACGTGATCCTGTGTGGCTGTGGACGCGTTGGCCGTCCAGTGGCGCTCGTGCTGGAGGCAGCAAAGGCTCCGTACATTGCGATCGAGTCTGACTTAATGCGCTTTCGCAGGGCAAAACAGTCTGGACACAAGGTCGTCTTCGGCGACGCGGGCCGCAAACGGGTTATGGAAGCTGCCGGCGTCGCCCGAGCGCGCCTCGTCGTGGTAACCTTCGATCGACGTCATTTGATTGAACGCATTCTTCACTATGTGCGCCAGCAAAATCCAGCGGCATCCTCCGTCGTAAGTGCTGCCGATGATGAGGGAATCTCATCGCTGGCGCTGGCGGGCGCCAGCACCGTGTTTCCAGAGAACATCGCGGCCGGCCTCGCGCTGGCTGACCAAGTGCTCCTTGTTTGCGGTTTCTCCCAGGATGATGCCGCACGCATCATCACTGCAGTTCGAGCCGAACTCCATCCGGAACTGCGTGGGCACGTCGGCCGCTAAACCGCGAGATCCCATACATTGGAAACTAGACCAGCCACAGGTCCA
>NZ_JAQOSR010000312.1:0-4718 GCF_046718885.1 Bradyrhizobium sp. UFLA01-814
GGTGCTAGTGTCCTCCCGCGCGCTGGGCGGCGATCGCGGCGGTGCGCTTGAGCAGCACGCCGGCGGTTTTGGTCCGGTAAGCGATGGTGCCGCGCTTGTCGTCGATCGGACGACAGGCGGCGCGGCACGCGGCAGCGGCGGCTTCGAGCGCGACATCGTCGAGCTTCGAGCCGATCAGCGCCTTCGCCGCCGGCGCGACCAGCAGCGCGGTCGGCGCCACCGCGCCGAGGCCGACACGGGCCGCAGTGCAGACGCCATCCTTCAAGGTCAGGCTGACGCCGAGGCCGACCACCGCGATGTCCATCTCGGTGCGCGGGATCATCCGCAGATACGCATCGCTCGAGCCTTTCGGCCGCGGCGGCAATGTGAAGCTGACCAGGATCTCGCCCGGCTTGAGGTTGGTGCGGCCAGGTCCGGCCGGCACATCCTCAACCTTCATGTCCCGCCGGCCGTTCGGCCCCTGCACGGTGACGACGGCACCCGCCGCGATCATCGCCGGCACGCTGTCGCCGGCCGGTGAGCCGTTGCAGAGATTGCCGCCGGCGGAGGCGCGGCCTTGCACCTGCTTCGAGCCGATCAGGTTCACGGCCTCGAGCACGCCGGGCCACACCTTGCCGAAGCGCGCGTGCTCGGCGAGCTCCATGCCGGAGACGGCGGCACCCACGCGGAAACCGCCATCGGCGGTTTCGCTGATTTCGGTCATCTCGCCGATCTTCTTGATGTCGACGATCAGTCCCGGCCGCACCAGGCCGGAGCGCATTTGCACCAATAAGTCGGTGCCCCCTGCCATAATGCGGGCGGCACTCCCGGCGGCAGCAAATGCGCCAATCGCTTCGTCAAGCGTGCGCGGTGCTACGTATCGGATATCGGTCATGACGGTTCTTTCGGTCTCCCTCGACTGCTTGTTCCCTTAGGATTTACGGGATGTGGCCTTATTGATTGCTGGCCGGCAGACCGCGAGCCTACACGGCGGATCGGGGTCCGAACAGCCTGCGAGGTGCGGCAGGAAGCGCAGGCTCCTATGCAGGATGCGGACTTGTGCAGCGCCGGCGGCGGCGCGCGGCCTGTGCCTTGGGCGCGCGCACGCGACCCGCCGCGACGAGGCCGCCAACCAGATCGGTCAGGCCTGACCGCGTTTGCCGGAGCCGATCCCAAGCATCGAGAACATCCCGATGATGAGAAGCGCCGCCGGAATGCACCACCACAACACATAGCCGAACATGTATTCGAAGATCGTGCGCCGGTAAGGGGGAAGCGGATTGGGCAGCGCGCCGGCACGCTGCATCTGCTCGATCTTCTCCGGCGAGAGCTCGTGGTAAACGTTGAGCGGGCGGCCGTTGAGGTCTTTGCCGGAGCCCTTGACCATCAGGGCATAATACCCCGTCATCTTGTAGGGCAGGATGAAGGAGTGCGTGAGACTCACATAGCCAAGCGCGAGGGCTTCGCCTTTGGGACCCTTCTCGGTCAAGTCCTGCAGCTGCTGGTAGCTGTATCGCGTGCCGAACTCCGCGGCGCGCACGTCCTGACCGGACACCGCCACGCCGACGAACACGAGAAGAACGAGCAGACCGCGGCGCATGGCGTCTTGCCTCTCAAAGGGACGCGGCGGTTCGACCGCCGTACACTCGTCAAGCAAGCTACCGGAAAGATGTCCAACCCCGGCTAACCCAGGCAATACAAGTGTCAGCGGCCGGTTAAGTCCTCCTCAACCTCGTCGGGACGTGCCGAGCGGCGAGGCCCGGAACCAACGCCTGCTCGACGACGTGCTCAAGCAATGAGCGCACACGGCTGCGCAACCTCGCAACGGGACCGAACGCGATGGCGCGGCTCTTGCTTGCTTTCAACAACGGATTGGTGAAGCATGCCGGCGCAATGACAGATCGGGAGACGGCGAATGGTCGAAGTTTCGCGCAGAACGCTCCTCAAGCTTGCGGCCGGCGCGGCGCCGGCCATCCTGTCATCGCGCGCCTTTGCCGCGGGCAAGGGCAAGACCATCACCGCCGTGATGCATTCGGACCTGCGCATCATCGATCCCGGTTTCACCACCGCCTACATCACCCGCGACCATGGCTACATGGTCTACGACACGCTGCTCGGCATCGATTCGAGCTTCAAGGTCCGCCCGCAAATGGCGGACTGGACGATCTCGGACGACAAGCTCACCTACACCTTCACGCTGCGCGACGGCCTGAAATGGCATGACGGCGCGCCCGTCACCGCGGAGGACTGCATCGCCTCGCTGAAGCGCTGGACCGCCGTCGACGGCATGGCGCAGAAGCTGGCCGAATTCACCGCTTCCCTCGAGGCGAGCGGGCCGAAGACGATCGTGCTCAAGCTCAAGGAGCCGTACGGCCTCGTGCTGGAGTCGCTGGCAAAGCCCTCCTCCTACGTCGCCTTCATGATGCCGAAGCGGCTCGCGGAGACGCCGCCGGGCAAGCAGATCGCCGAGCAGATCGGTTGCGGGCCGTTTAAATTCATACAGGCGGAATTCCAGCCGGGCGTGAAGGCCGTCTATGAGCGCAATGCCGACTACGTGCCGCGCAAGGAAAAGCCGGATTGGCTGTCGGGCGGCAAGGTCGCGAAGGTCGATCGCGTCGAATGGGTCACGATGCCCGACGCGCAGACCGCGATCAACGCGCTGCAATCCGGCGAGATCGATTTCCTGGAACAGCCGTCGGTCGACCTGCTGCCGGTGCTCGAGGCGAACTCCGACCTCACCGTGGCCGTATTGAACAAGTTCGGCTTCCAGATCGAGGGCCGGATGAATTTCCTGCACCCGCCATTCGACAACGCCAAAATCCGCCGCGCCGCATTCCTGGCGATGAACCAGAAGGACGTGCTCGACGCCACCGTCGGCAACGCGAAATATTACGAGATCTGCGGCTCCTATTTCGCCTGCGACACGCCGCTCGCCAGCGACGCCGGCGCGGAGACGCTGATCAAGGGCAACGGCATGGCCGAGGGCAAGAAGGCGCTCGCCGCCTCGGGCTATGACGGCACGCCCGTCGTGATCATGATCCCCGGCGACGTGCAAACGCTGAAGGGGCCGCCGACCGTCGCGGCGCAGCTGTTGCGCGCGGCCGGCTTCAACGTCGACGCGCAGGTGACGGACTGGCAAACCGTGGTGAGCCGCCGCGCCAGCCAGAAGCCGCCCAAGGAAGGCGGCTGGAACCTGTTCTTCACCTTCACCGGCGCGACCGAGGTGATGAACCCGATCGTCAACAACCAGATCGCCGCGAACGGCAAGCGGGCCTGGTTCGGCTGGCCCGAAGACGCCAAGCTCGAGCAGATGCGCGACGCCTATGCGCGCGCCACCTCGCCCGAGGAGCAGAAGAAGGTCGCGGTCGAGATTCAAAAGCAAGCCTACGAGCAGGTGATCTATATCCCGCTCGGCCAGTTCCGCTTGCCGAGCGCCTGGTGCAAATCGCTCACCGGCGTGCTGGAAGGTCCGGCGCCGCCGGTGTTCTGGAACGTCGACAAGACCGAATAAGGTCGGCGGCGCGAGCGACGCGCGCCGCTGATCAACGTTGGACCAGCTGAGGCACGTCGGAAGGTTCATCGTTTCAGCCGCCGAGGCGCTTCACTGCTCTCGCTTGCGGGCGCCGCAAAATATCGAAAACAACCCCATGCAAAGGAGCCGACCGCCGCCGGCGTTCGACCGGGCAACTTGACACGTCGGGCAAATCAGGAATACATTTCCAATATTCCGAAATCCACCTCCCCCTCCGGCGCGAACCAATGGCTGCGATTGCGCATCATTCGCGGCACCCCAGCCTTGCCGATAACGAGGGCGTGGACTCATAAAGGTCCGCTTCTGACGGCGACGCAGTAATTGCCGTGCCGGATCGTCGTCGACTGCTTTTGACCCGTTGCGGACCTCAGCCGACGATCGCCGCTACCTCTGGAATAGCCGCCGCCGAGTGCGGTTCGGGGGGTGACGAAACACAATCCGCCGGGACGAAACCATTTTCCGGCCTTCACGAAGGCATGGTGAAACAGTCGGACGGTTAAAAATGGAATTGGAAGCGATGGGCAAAGGGGAACTGCATAAAGAACAACGATCGCCGTGGGGCGGGGAGCGAGGCCATGTCACAGATTCGCAAAACTTTTTTAGGCGCTCTCGCGACCGCATTGACGATCGGTGCCGTGCAATTCGCTTCAGGTCACGACCTCGGAGACCGCTGGCAGGCGAGCTCTGAACAGCCAAGTCACATCGTCAATCGCGCCGGCAAGGCAGATCATCTTGCTGCCCCCAAGCCGTTCGCAGTCCAGACGAAAACGGTTTCTCTGCGCTTGAACGATCAAGCCGATACATCGGTCCTGATCCGTATTCCATCTGCGCAAGCGCGCATCACCAAGACGCCGCTGTGGAATCAGAGCCGTAAGCGGACAGTGGCCTGCGAGCCCATGGTCAGCACGCTCACGGAAGTCGCAAGGCTCCTGCAGCCCGGCCGTTGCGTGACCTGATCGACTACATCCACACCAGCTATTCGCTGAGGATAACTTCCTGCTCTTTATGCGACTGTACTGGCCAGACGAGAAAGCCCCTTCCATCCTAGATGGGTCTTGGGAGCCACCGCCGGTGGAGAGGATCAATTAAAGGGTTCCCGTGGCTGCAACATCGGGAAAGACAGCCAGTCCTCGCTCATCGTCAACTACGCGGGAGGCGGCTGCGCCAGGAGCTTAGCTACAATGAGCCCAATTGCAGTGTCCTTGAT
>NZ_JAQOSR010000313.1:0-4552 GCF_046718885.1 Bradyrhizobium sp. UFLA01-814
TCGGCAGCGTCAGATGTGTATAAGAGACAGGCGGGAGAGGGGGCGCGGTCCCGTCGCGGTTGCCGCTCGGCTAAGAACTACCGTCCCACCCGCGTCCAGGTCTCGCCGCCGCACAGCGCGCCGACGCAGCCTTCGACGCGCAGCGTGCTCTCGCCGGTCACCGAGATGCTGCTCGCATAGGTGCCGCCGTCGTCGGCGTTGTAGATCTGGCCCGACCATTTGCCCGCGGCAACCGGATGCATGCCGGAAAACAGCGGCAGCCCGATGATCGTCCGGCTGGACAGCGACGGATTCGGATTCTTGTTGTCGACTTGCGGCTTGCCGGTCATCGGGTCGATCGGATCGCGCAGGCTCACCACCACGCCGCAGATGCCGCCGCCGCATTTGCTGATCTTGACGCGGGCATCGCCAGCCTGGGTCTGCCAGACGCCGACAGGCTCAGGCGCGCCTTGCGCATGCGCGGCGGGCACGGCAAGCGCCGTCGCAATGATGGCGATCATGAATCCGAATCGGCAGGCCATGGCTTATTCCCCAAGAGCATGATCCGGAAAAGTGCGAAGCGGTTTTCCGAAAAGATCATGGTCAAACAAAGAACTAAAGCGCGATGACGATTCGACTCAATCTCATCGCGCTTTAGAAGTCGGCCTGCATAACAAGTCGAAGAATTTCTGCAATGTCATATTCGCGCGATCAGGTGAGCGCGCTCCCAAAAAATTTTGGTGCCTGTTTCCGGAGCAGTCATGCTCAGGCAACGCTCCGGTGCGGGGCGCTGCGTTGTATTTATCCCCAGCGGGTCAGCCGGATCGATATGATGGTGGCAAGGCCGAACGCCACCATCGCACCGCCGACCAGCGCAAACAGCGTCCATGCAGGGGCGCTCACGGTAGCGAGCCACCAGCCGCCGATGCCGACCAGCAGCAGGCGGATGGTGCCGGCCAGCACCGGCCCGCCGACCTTGGCGGCGCCTTGCGAGGAGAAATAAAGGCAGACGCCGACGCCGAAGAAGCCGAAGCCCGGGCCGGCCAGCGCGAAATAGGACGAAGCTGCGGCGGTCACGCCGGGATCGGTGGTGAACAGCGCAATCCACAGCGTCGGCTTCAATGCGACCACAAGTCCGACGAGGCCAACGACAAGACCGGCGACGGTACCGGCGGTCCACGCCACCTTGCGGGCGCGCGTCACGAGTCCCGCGCCGATCGCCATGCCGACCATCGGCACCGAGGCGACGCCAACCGCAAACGCGATCGGGATCAGCAAGAATTCCAGCCGCGAGCCCATGCCGTACCCGGCCAGCGTCTCGGTGCCGAAGCTGGCCAGGATCTTGGTGAAGATCAGGATGGTCAGCACGCTCTGCAGCGGCGACAGGCAGGAGATCGCGCCTACTTTCAGGATGTCGAGGAACATCGCGCGCTGGAAGCTGAAGGCGGCGAAGTCGAGCTTCAACCGGCTGCGGCCAGAGGCGAGATACCAGGCGAGGAAGATCGCACCACACGTGAAGGCCGTGAGCTGTCCGGCGGCGACGCCGCGCATGCCAAGACCGGGCATGCCGAACAACCCGAGACCCAACACGCCGCCGACCGCGATCTGGATCATCGAGACCGTGATCAGCGTCATCGAGGGAATCCGCATGTCACCGGTGCCGCGCACGACGGAGGCGAGCGTGTTGACCAGCCAGATCGAGATCGCGCCGGAAAACAGCACCTGCGAGTAATGCATCGACTGCTCGAGCACGCCGCCATGTCCGCCGAGCATCGCATAGAAACTGCGGCCGAAGCCCAGCATCATCACGGTGAAGAACAATCCGGCGCACCCGCCGATGATCGCCGCATGCAGCGCCAGGTCGGCGGCGCGGTCGCGGTCGCCGGCACCGAGCGCGCGGCTGATCGCCGACGAGACGCCGCCGCCCATCGCGCCGGCCGACATCATCTGTGTCAGCATCGCGAATGGAAACACCAGCGCAATGCCGGCCAGCGGTTCGGTGCCGAGCCGGCCGATGTAAGACGTCTCGGCCACCGCGACCAGCGTCGAGCCGAACATGGCGATGGTGTTCGGGATCGCAAGGCGAAGCAGCGTCGGCAGGATCGGCGCGGTCAAGAGGTTGTCGACCGGCACGGCGGGCGCAGCCGCGGCGGGGCCGGTGTCGTCGATCGAGGCTTCAATGGTCATGGGTCGGTTGCCCTTCACCTCTCCCGCTCGCGGGGTCGAGACGAGCAAAGCTCGCTCTTAGGTCGGATTGCATTGGAGATGCAATCCGGGTGGGGGCTCTCTCTGCCATGTGACTCGCGGTGAAACTTCCACCCCAGCCTCGAGAGCGAGCTTCGCTCGCCTCGGACCCCGCAAGCGGGAGAGGGGGCGCAGTTTGCTCGCAGCCGCGGTTCGAGGTCACTTTGTGAAAGCCTGTCGCCAATAAATGATGACCGACATGCTACGACGCGCAGGCCCCTCAGGCCACCGCCGCCGATGCAGGGGTCACCACGGCAGGCCGCATAGGTCGATCTTGCCCTGGCGTGGCGCGCGAACGATGTCGTTGACGAACGGCGCCATCGCCTCGAAGCGGATCTGCCCGGAAGGCTGTTCGCAATAAACTTCGCCGCTGAAGGGATGCCAGCCGCGCGCCTGGTAGAACGCGAAATTGTGCGGCTCGCAGAATAAGATTGCAAATTTCACCGCGTCGTTGGCACGAATCGTGTGCACGGCGGCGTCGAGCGCGAGTGACGCATACCCGCGCCGCCGGCAGTCCGCGCGGGTCGAGACTCCGCCGATGCCGCCGACATGCACCTTGTGGCCATTCCAGGTGATGGTCCGGAAATAGATACCGACATGGCAGGCGAGCCCGCTGTCGTCGGGCGCATCGAGCAGCACGCGCAAATCCGCGTGGGCCCATTTGATGTCCGCCCAGGCTGGTTTCTCGGCCGCATCCGGGCTCCAGACCGCCTGGAGCAGCGGCTCGGCGCGCTTCCACGATGCATCTCCGTTGAGAATGTCGATTTCGATGCTCATCGTCTGGGTCCTTGGTCTTGGTACGGGCTGCGCCGATCTGTCATGGGCGATCCGAAAATGCGGTGTTTCTCCGCCATGGAACCTTCTATAAGGGGGACCCGTTAAGTGTAGTCTCCCACCCTCTGTTGGACATTACCCCATGACCTTCACGCTACCCGATCTGCCCTACGCCCACGACGCCCTTGCGCCCTACATGTCCAAGGAAACGCTGGAGTTTCACCACGACAAGCATCACCAGGCCTACGTCACCAACGGCAACAACGCGATCAAGGGGACCGAATTCGAAGGCAAATCCCTCGAGGAGATCGTGAAGGGTTCGTTCGGCAAGAACGCGGCCGTCTTCAACAATGCCGGCCAGCACTATAACCACATCCATTTCTGGAAGTGGATGAAGCCGAATGGCGGCGGCAGCAAGCTGCCCGGCCGGCTCGAGAAGAAGATCAGCGAAGACCTCGGTGGCTTCGACAAGTTCAAGGCCGACTTCGCCGCCGCCGGCGCCGGCCAGTTCGGCTCCGGCTGGGCCTGGCTGCAGGTCAAGGGCGGCAAGCTCGAGGTCGCCAAGACCCCGAACGGCGAGAACCCGCTGGTTCATGGCGCGGTGCCGATCCTCGGCGTCGACGTCTGGGAACACTCCTACTACATCGACTACCGCAACCGCCGTCCGGACTATCTGAAGGCGTTCGTCGAAAACCTCGTCAACTGGGACTATGTCGACGAGCTGTTCGGCAAGGCCGGCTGAGCGCGGCTTCGACCGTCGCATATTTCTTCACCCTCCCCTGAAAGGGGAGGGTCGTTTCGCATGCAGCGAAGCGAAATGCGAAACGGGGAGGGGTCATCTCTCAACACGAGCAGTCTCTCAATGGAGAGACTGTGACCCCGCCCCGCCGCTCATTTCATTCGCGTCGACCCTCCCCTTTCAGGGGTGGGTGATTTGAGTGTGCGGCAAGATGCGCCCTCACTCGACACACACCAGCGGGGGCATTGGTGGGTAACGCGGCAAGCTATCTCCTCGTCTTCTTCGGCGGCGGTCTCGGCGCGACGCTGCGGCAATTGATCAACGTCACCTGCGCGCGCTGCATCGGCACCGGTTTTCCCTACGGCACCTTCATCATCAACATCACGGGTTCGACCGTGATGGGCCTGATCGCCGGCTATCTCGCCTTCAAGGGCGACGCCTCGCAGCCCTGGCGGCTATTTTTGATGACCGGCATCCTCGGCGGCTACACCACCTTCTCCGCCTTCTCGCTCGACACCGCGCTGCTCTATGAGCGCGGCGAGCTCGGCCTTGCGGTGCTGTATGTCGCGGGCTCGGTGGTGTTGTCGATCGCGGGCCTGTTTGCCGGGCTCGCGATTGTGCGGCATTTGACGTGAGATATGCTCGGCACCGCCGTCTCTGGAATACTGGATCACCCGCATGCGCATGCGTGGGTGATGACACCGCGTGGTGTGGCAACTTGAATCGAGAACCATCCTTCCCGTCG
The DNA here is from genome assembly GCF_046718885.1 of Bradyrhizobium sp. UFLA01-814. NCBI lineage: Bacteria > Pseudomonadati > Pseudomonadota > Alphaproteobacteria > Hyphomicrobiales > Nitrobacteraceae > Bradyrhizobium > Bradyrhizobium sp. UFLA01-814. The sequence continues at coordinate 4,482 of NZ_JAQOSR010000313.1, forward strand.
TCCCGGCGAAGGCCGGCAACTGTTATGTTGGTTTGGTCTGCAGGTACGGCTTTCGGTCTCGCATCATGGCA
>NZ_JAQOSR010000314.1:0-4533 GCF_046718885.1 Bradyrhizobium sp. UFLA01-814
ATGGTGAGGAGCGCCGCTTGCGGCGCGTCTCGAACCACGAGGCCAAGCACTTGCGCGGTCGCCAAGGGGCATATGCGGTAGCCTGTCCCTCCAGGGGAGGGCCAAGGTGGGGGCTCTCTCCACGAGTCACATTGTGGAAAGAGCCCCCACCCGCATCGCATAAGATGCGATGCGACCTAAGAGCATGCTCCGCTTGTCTTGACCCCGCAAGCGGGAGAGGTGCAGCGGAGTTTGTCGCACGACCAGTTCAACTGCACCTCAGCCCTAGGCCGCGCGCTTCGCCTTCTTCACGACGACCTCCGGCGCCGGCGCGCAGGACAGCCGCTCCTGATGGCCCTCGCCCCAGGCTTTTAGAATATCGATCACCGGGCGCAGGCTCTCGCCGAGTTCGGAAAGCGTGTATTCGACCCGCGGCGGCACTTCGGCATAGACCTTGCGGATCACGAGGCCATCGTCCTCGAGCGCGCGTAGCTGCTTGGTCAGCATGCGCTGGGTGATGCCGGGCATCCGCTTCCGCAGCTCGCCGAACCGCTGGGTGCCGGCCTGCAAGTGGTACAGGATCACGCCCTTCCATTTGCCGTCGATCAGGTCCAGCGCTGCCTCGACCGCGCAGCCCGGCCGGCGCGCAAAATTCTGCCGTTTCATCGGATATTTCCCAATAGTATACAAACAGGGACTAGTTCCCTGTTTTTACAGTACTTGCCAAAAGGACGCCAGCGCGACAGGTAACACGGCAGGCAATCGCCCACCACGGAGACCAGGCATGAAGGCCGTCGGATACCAAAAATCGCTGCCGATCGAGGCGGCGGATTCGCTCGTCGATTTCGAGATCGCCAAGCCCGAGCCGAAGGGGCGCGACATCCGCGTCGCGGTGAAGGCCATCTCGGCGAATCCGGTCGACTACAAGGTGCGCAAGCGCGCGGCGCCGACCGACGGCGGCTACAAGATCCTCGGCTTCGACGCGGCCGGCGTGGTCGACGCGGTCGGGCCCGACGTCTCGCTCTTCAAGCCCGGCGACGAGGTGTTCTACGCGGGCTCGATCCTGCGCCAGGGCACCAATTCGGAATTTCACCTGGTCGACGAACGCATCGTCGGCAACAAGCCGGCGTCGCTGTCCTTCGCGCAGGCCGCCGCCCTGCCCCTGACCTCGATCACCGCGTGGGAGCTGCTGTTCGACCGGCTCGGCGCGGTACCGGGCAAGAGCCTCGATCCGCGCACGCTGCTGATCACCGGCGGCGCCGGCGGTGTCGGCTCGATCCTGATCCAGCTTGCGCGCCGCCTCACCGGCCTGACCGTGGTCGCGACCGCAACGCGGCCGGAGTCGCAAAAGTGGTGCCGCGATCTCGGCGCCCATGCGGTGATCGACCACTCGCAGCCGATGAAGGAGCAGATCGAAAAACTGAAGCTGCCGCCGGTCGGCCTCGTCGCCAGCCTCACCTTCACCGACCAGCACTACAAGTCGATCGCCGACTTCATCGCGCCGCAGGGCAAGTTCGGCCTGATCGACGATCCGCCGGAATTCAACGTCGCCGCGTTCAAGGGCAAGGCGGTCTCGGTGCATTGGGAATCGATGTTCACGCGCTCGTCGTTCCAGACGCCTGACATGATCGCACAGCATCATCTGCTCAACGATGTCGCCGACCTGATCGACAAGGGCGTGCTGCGCACCACGCTCGACCAGACCTTTGGCACCATCAACGCCGCGAACCTTAAGCGCGCCCACGCTTTGCTGGAAAGCGGCAAGTCGCGCGGCAAGATCGTGCTGGAAGGCTGGTAGACGGGTGGGTTAGGCCTGCTGCGTTACGGCTCTACCTCCGCCGTCATTGCGAGGAGCTCGCGACAAAATTGCGAAGCAATTTTGCGCTGAAGCGACGAAGCAATCCGCCCAACCGCGTTTGCGGGCAGATGGATTGCTTCGCTTCGCTCGCAATGACGGCTGGGCGCAGGATCCGTGGAGAAGCAGCTGCAACGCAGTAAGAGCAGCAAACCCGCCCACCGCACCTCGCGAGATATCCCCACAGGCCGGCGGGTGGCTTTTGCCAAAGCCACGGCAGCGCCTGTATGATTTGCGCAACGCGATCACCCCGTCCTCAATCCAACCGCGCAAGACGCGGCTGGAGCGGTGGTGACGCCCCAAGGGAATACATGGGGGATGGGAGGAAACCGATGAATTTGCTCACGGCCGATCCGTCGCGGATCGATCCGGAGTGGATGACGCGGGCGCTGCGCGAAGCCGGTGTGATCAACCAGGTCAGGGTCGTCGATCTCGCTTGCAAGCCGGTCGGCAATGGCCTCGTCGGCGACAGCTATCGATTTCATCTGACCTATGACGGTGACGAGCCGAACGCTCCCCTGAGCGTCGTTGGCAAATTCCCGGCCGCAGATCCCGACAGCCGCCGCTCCGGTTCCGCGCACACGCTCTACGTCCGGGAGGTCGCGTTCTATCGCGAGCTGGCGGCGACCGTCGCCATTCACACCCCGCGGCCGATCCTGGCCGAGATCGATCCGGCAACCGACGATTTCACGCTGATCCTGGAGGACCTCGCGCCGGCGCGCGCGGGTGATCAGCTCGCCGGATGCGTGATCGCCGACTGCCTGACGGCGATGACCGAGGCCGCGGCGTTGCATGCGCCGCGATGGAGCGATCCGAGCCTCGATGCGGTGCCATGCTTCGTGGTGGCCGCAAGCCGGCGCAGAGACCTTCGCGCGGTGCTGCCCGGCATCATCGGTCACTACAAGGAGCGCTATCGCGGCGTGATCGAGCCGGAATTCCTTGATCTGATCGACCGGCTTCCGGACGCGCTATTGCGCTACCAGTCCGATCGATCGGCGCCGCGAACCCTCCAGCATGCGGATTTCCGGCTCGACAACATGCTGTTCGACGTCCACGGCAATACCCGTCCGATGGCGACGCTGGACTGGCAGACGCTGACAGTGGGCCCAGGAATCGTCGACGTCGCCTATTTCCTCTCGGCCGGTATCGATCCATCCGAACGTCGGCTTCATGAAGCCGACCTGGTGCGGTTCTATCATTCGGAACTGATCCGGCGCGGCGTGCGGGACTATGACTGGGGTCGTTGCTGGCGGGATTACCGGCGCTACACGCTGCATGGCATCATGATGGGCGTGGTCTCCGCCCTCAGCGTGCAGCGTTCCGAGCGTGGCGACGCGCTGTTCCTGAAAATGACCCGCGGCGCCTGCGCGCAAGCGCTGGACCACAACAGTTTTTCATACTGGCAGGACTAAGGCGTTTTCGAGCGAACCGTATAGCGGTTCGCGTGCGGAAAACGCGGCAGGACAGCGAAAGGGATCGGCGTGCTCAACAAACTGGACGACTTCCCCATCCACCAGACGCCGGAGCCGATCGCGGTTCCTTCGACCAGCGACCGCAATGTCTATGACCGGACCTGGTTCAATGGCTACACCGCCGACGGCGCGTATTATTTCGGGATCGGCATTGCGATCTACCCGCACCGCAAGATCCTCGATTGCGCCTTCAGCGTCGTGGAACGCGGCGGACGGCAGCACTGCTTCTACGGTTCGCGGCGCGCGCCGATCGAGCGCACCGAGATGCAGGTCGGTCCGTTCAGGCTCGAAGTGCTCGAGCCGATGCTGCGGACCCGGGTCGTGCTCGACGACAATGCGACGGGCCTCGCCTGCGATCTGACGTTCTCCGCGCGCACCGCCGCGATCCAGGAAGCGCGCCAGACGCTTTGGTCGGGCGACCGCCGCGCGATGGATTCGACCCGGTTCGACCAGTTCGGCCGCTGGAGCGGCGTCATTAGGCACCCCGACGGCGAGATCAAGGTCGACGATCGCACCTGCTACGGCACCAAGGATCGCTCCTGGGGCGTGCGCAATGTCGGCGAACGCGACGTCGGAGGCGCGCCGATGCCGCTACCGAGCGTGTTCTTCCTCTGGGCGCCGCTGGTCTGGGACGACCACATCTCGCACGCGATCTTCTTCGACGGGACGCAGGGCGAGGCGCTGGTCCGCGAGGGCATCACCGCGCCGCTCTACCGAAGCGAGGCCGAGATCCCGGGCGTGGTCGACGGCCTTGACCGTCGCATGGCGACCGCGCGGCATCGCGTCAAATACGTGCCGAACACCCGACTCGCGCAGTCGGCCGAAATCGACCTCGTCGATATCGACGGCCACACCGCGACCATCGCGCTCGACCCGATCCTCAAATTCCAGATGAAGGGCCTCGGCTACGGCCATCCGCAATGGGGCCAGGGCATGTGGAAGGGCGAGCTCGAGATCGGCGGCGAGTCGTTCGATCCAGCCACGCTGGACCCGCTGGCCCGCGAGAATGTGCACGTGCAGCAGGTGGTCCGCGCCCGCCAGGGCGGGCAGACCGGAATTGGCGTGCTGGAGCAGATTTGCTTCGGCCCCTACCGCCCCGCCGGCTTCAGCGAATTCCTGGACGGCGCGAAGGGTTAAAGCGTGTGAGATCAGGTTGAGCTGGAGCGGCGTCGAAAGTTCACCTCTCCCTTGGGAGAGGTCGATTTGCGCAGCAAATCGGGTGAGGGG
>NZ_JAQOSR010000315.1:0-4527 GCF_046718885.1 Bradyrhizobium sp. UFLA01-814
GACGCCTTCACCTCCGAGGAATGTGCCAACTACCTCAAAAATTCAGGCTATCGAACTTAATGCCATCACGCTTTAGACGTCGAAGAACACGGTCTCGCTGTCGCCCTGCAGATGGACGTCGAAGGTGTAGACGTTGCCCGCGCCGGCCTTGCGCTGCGCGATCAAGGTCGGGCGGCGATCGGCCGGCACCAGCGCCAGCGTGGAATCGGCGGCGTTGCCGGCTTCGCCGTCGAAATAGATCCGGGTGTAGAGATGCAGCAGCATGCCGCGCGCGAACACCGCGAGCAGAATATGCGGCGCCTGCGGCTTGCCGTCGGCATCCGGCACTGAGCCCGGCTTGATGGTGTCGAATGCATAACCACCGCTCTTGTCGGTGCCGCAGCGGCCAAAGCCCTTGAAGCTTGAGTTCGGCAACGCGCGCGCATCCTGCGGATCCGAGAAGCGGCCCTGCGCATCGGCCTGCCAGATCTCCAGCATGCAGTCCGGGATCACGGCGCCGTCGCCGTCATAGACCTTGCCCTCGACGCGGATGCGCTCGCCCGAGACGTCGCCCGTCAGCAAATTGTTGGTGAAGGCGTCGTTCCACTCATACTCGCCGTTCGGCGTCAGGCCATACTTGAAATAGGGACCGACGGTCTGCGAGGGCGTGATTCCATCAGGACGCGGGTTCGACACTTACCTGGTCTCCATCGGCGTGGCACTCTGCCCGCGCAGCACGATATCGAAGCGGTAGCACAGCGCCCATTCCGGCTTGGTGTTCTCGAGATCGAAGGCGGAGATCATCCGCGCCCGCGCCTTCTCATCCGTCACCGAGTTGAAGATCGGGTCGAACGGGAACAGCGGGTCGCCGGGGAAATACATCTGGGTCACCAGCCGCGAGACGAAGGAGTGCCCGAACACCGAGAAGTGGATATGCGCGGGTCGCCAGGCATTGTGGTGATTGCCCCAGGGATAGGCGCCGGGCTTGATGGTGATGAACTTGTAATAGCCCTTGGCATCGGATTGCGTGCGGCCGGCGCCGGTGAAGTTGGGATCGAGCGGCGCCGGGTGCTGGTCGACGACATGGATGTAGCGGCCGCAGGCATTGGCCTGCCACAGCTCGACCAAGGTGTTGGGCACGCCGCGGCCGTCCTCGTCGAGCACATAGCCGTGCACGATGATGCGCTCGCCGAGCGGCTCGCCCTTGGCCTGGATGGTGAGGTCGTTGTCGTGCGCGCGCACCGTCTCATGACCGTAGACCGGCCCGGTCAGCTCCGAGAGCGTGTGCCGCATCGGGATCAGCGGCTTCGTGGGCGCGCGCCTAGTCGCGCTGCGGTACGCAGGCGACAGACGCGCGGGATGGACGCTGTTCGAAGTGATCGGGTAGATCAACGTCATGTTGCTTTCTCCAGACCGGATTCCCGCCCGCGCCGGATATCAGGCCGGCGCCTTGAAATCGTAGGAGATGCGCCCGGCCGGCAGATAGAACAGCGCGATGACTGCGCCGCCCCTGACCTCCGGATAATGCCGGCTGCCGGGATCCGGCGCCGTCCAGCCCGGCCCCTGCCAGCCCTGCAATCCCTTCAGCTGGGCGCCCTTGTCGAGGGGAACGACGAGGTTGAGCTCGCCATAGGGATGGCCGTGATATTGCCCGCGCAGCACGTCGTGATCGTCCTCGTCCTTGAAGCGGCGCGGATCGGTGCTGTTCATGTAGACCGCGGTGATGCTGAACTGGAACGTCTCGGGGACCGGCTCGAGGATGCGGCTGCGCCGATAGTTCGGGCCTTCCACCTCCTGGTTTGCGGCCCAGCCCTCCTCGACTCCCATTTTGATGAGGCGGGCCAGATCCTGGTACAGCGCGCTGTCCTCTCCATAGGTCTCGTTGAGCCATCGCTCCATCGCCGCGCTCGGTGTCATGTCCTTGACCTCACGCAGAAACGGAATGCTGCGTTCGATAAGCTGTTCACGGCTTCCCATGACTTTCTCCTGTCTAATCCTCGAAACCCTTGAAGGAGGCGAATGCCTCCAGTTCCGCGCGCGGCATCAGCCGCGTGCGCGACCGCTCCCTGGGGTGGCCCATCGAGATCCCGCAGGCCACCATCTGCTCGGCGGGGATCGACAACAGCGGACGCAAGATCCGGTGGAATCTGGCGAAGGTTTCCTGCGGACAGGATTGCAGCCCGCGTCCGACCGCCGCCAGCATCACGTTCTGGATGAACATGCCGAGATCGAGCCAGCTTCCCATCGCCAGGCGCCGATCGATGGTGACGATCAATCCAACCGGCGCGCCGAAGAACATGAAGTTCTTTGCGGTCTGCCGGCTCCTCGCCGCTGCGTCGCTTTGCGCGATCCCGAGCGAGTCATAGAACAATCGCCCGAACTCCTGGCGACGACCGAGATACGGTTCGGGGAACGCGCTGGCGTAGTATTGATATTCGGAGACGTGCTCGCTCGGCTCGTTCTCGTAGGCATGCAGAAGCGCAGCCGACACCTCGGTTTTGGCGGCGCCGGCGAGCACGTAGACGTGCCAGGGCTGGATGTTCGCGCCGCTCGGCGCGAACCGCGCCACGCGCAGGATCTGCTCGACCGTCCAGCGCGAGACCGGACTGCCGGAGAACTCGCGGCACGACAGCCGGCCGGCGATCACCTCGTCGATCGGGTTGCGCGCAACTCCGCACGCCGCGTCCCGGTCGATCACGACTTCTTCACGAGCGAGCATCCGCCGTCCTCCATCGGTCTGAAGGCCTCTTCCCCCGGGATCGTGGCCAGCAGCTGGTAGTAGTCGAACTGGTATTTCGACTCCTCCGGCGACTTGACGCGGAACAGATACATGTCGCGGACCAGCCGGCCGTCCGGACGGATCCTGCCGTTGCGGGTCATGAAGTCGTTGACCGGCAATTCGCGCATCTTGGCGGCGATGGTCGGCCCATCGAGCGTGCCGACGGCTTCGACCGCCTTGAGGTAGTGTATGACCGCACCATAGGTGCCGGCGTGGATCATGGTCGGCACCTTCTTGGTCTTCTCGATGAAGCGCTTCGACCACGCGCGCGTCTCGTCGTTGAGGTCCCAGTAGAACGCCGAGCTCAGCATCAGGCCTTGCGCGCTCTGCAGCCCGAGGCTGTGGATGTCGGCGATGAAGACGATCAGGCCGGCAAGCTTCTGCCCGCGCGTCACGCCGAACTCGCCGGCCTGCTTCACGGCGTTGATGAAGTCGCCGCCGGCATCGGCGAGCGCAATCACGTCGGCCTTGGACGCCTGCGCCTGCAGCAGGAAGGACGAGAAGTCGGGCGTGTTGATCGGGTGCTTCACTGCGCCGACGACCCTGCCACCGGTGGCGGCGATCACCTTGCGGCTGTCAGCCTCGAGCTGCGCACCGAGCGAGTAGTCGGCCGAAAGAAAGAACCAGGACTTGGCGCCGAGGCGCGAAATCGCCCTCGTCGTCCCCTGCGACAGCGCATAGGTATCGTAGGTCCAGTGGATGCCGGTCGGCGAGCACTCGTCACCGGTCAGCCGGGACGTTGCCGCGCCGGTGGCGAGGAACAGCTTCTTCTTGTCGCGCGTGATGCCCTGCACCGCCAGTGCGACCGCGGAATTCGGGACGTCGAGGATGGCCTCGACATTGTCGTTCTCCAGCCAGCGCCGGGCAATCGCCGAGCCGATATCCGCCTTGTTCTGGTGATCGCCGGCGACGATCTCGATCGGACGGCCCAGCACCTTGCCCTTGAAATCGTCCACCGCCATTTGCGCGGCGACCACCGAACCCTGGCCGCCATTGTCGGCGTAGAGCGACGACATGTCGGTCAGCACGCCGAGCCTGACCGGCCCGCTCTGTGCAATTGCCGACGTCGCTGTCGCCACCAGCATCAACGCCAGTCCAATCGATTTACGCGCGCCACTTCGGGCCGACATCACCCAGGCCTTCATCGCTTTTCTCCTCCCAACCCGGTGCCGGCAATCTTGGCCAGAACGCCGCGTTGCGGAAGTGAAAGTCTTGCAGAGTGATCCTGAACCGGCTTCAGATGGCCGGTGGTGACGGCACGGCAATACGCTCGTGGAGAATCCGCTCGGTTGCATCCGCCAGACGGCTGGCCTTAACTGCCGTCGATCGCGGAATTCTGCCGAGGCGAGCGATCCGCTACAGACAGGACTCGCAGCGTGTCCGTTTCCTTCAAGACCCTGGATCTGAATCTGCTCAAGGTATTCGACGCCGTCATGGAGGAGCGCAGCGTGCTGCGGGCCAGCCAGAAGGTCGCGCTGAGCCAGTCCGCCGTCAGCCACTCGCTGGCGCGGCTGCGCGAGATGCTGGACGACGACCTGTTCGTGCGCACGGCTACCGGCATGCAGCCGACCGCGCGCGCGTTGACAATGGCGCCGCAGGTTCGCCAGGCGCTGCGATCGCTGGAGGCCGCGGTCGAGCTGCCGACGTTCGTACCGGCGGCCTCCACCAAGCCGTTCACGCTGGCCGCCAACGACTTCACGACGATGGTGCTGGCGCCGCCGCTGCTGAAGATCCTGGGCCTGTCTCTTATACACATCTCCGAGCCCACG
>NZ_JAQOSR010000316.1:0-4475 GCF_046718885.1 Bradyrhizobium sp. UFLA01-814
GGTGCCGACATCATCGGCTCCGCATCTGCGCGCGATGTCCTTGATCAGCTCCGATGAAACCGGGACGTCGCGGACCGGTTCGCTGCTGCGCGCGCGCACCGCCCTGACCGTGGGATGATCGTCCAGGCTCATGGTTCCTGCTCTTTATAAATGACGATCGTCATATTATGGAGTGAGCGGACGCGGGGCAAGTGAATTATCTGTCAAGCGTCGTGTCATGGAACCCGGCAGTTGTGCGCCTGACAAATATGCTATGCGTCGATTGAGCCCTGCAAGCTCCGTCATCCTGAGGTGCGAGCGGAGCGAGCCTCGAAGGATGAATCGGCCCGGCTGGTGGCCGTCGACCCTTCGAGGGCCGCTGAAGAAGCGGCCGCCTCAGGGTGACGATGCTTGTATGACCCTTCTCGCGATGACGGCGAACGGGCCGTAATCAATCCAGCAGTTTGGTATCATCCGGCGCCTGCGGCGGCGTCTTGATTGCGATGGCCTTGATGGCACGGCCGTTCGGCTTGGTGCCGCCATGCGGCGTGCCCTTGGGGATCACGATCAGGTCGCCCGGCTTCACCGTCACTTCCTTGTCGCCGAGCCAGACCGTGCCGGTGCCTTCGAGGACGAACTGCATCTCGTTGGTGTTGGGATGCATGTGCTTCGGCACATTGCCGTCCTGGATCGAGACGGTGGCGCCGTCGGCGGAGACGAACATCTTGGAACGGAAGCCGACCTTGTTGGCGTCGCCGAGCTTGTCGCCCTCCATCTCGCCGGTGTGGATGACCTGCGCCGTGATGTTCTCGGCGGCGAGCGCCGGCCGCAGCACATGGGTGACGCCACAGCCCGCGGCAAAGGCGGCAGCGATCGACAGCGCGGTTGCAATACGATTCATGAAGACCTCCCTTGATGTTTCCCCTGAAGTATTCTTGGTGCTTCTAGCTTTGGCGCTTCTTCGGCGTTTTCTTGTAGCCACGATGCTATGCTGCAGCCGCTGGCTTGACCAGCTGTCGGAAAGTCGCCTTCTCAAGACCTCCCGGCTCCTCTATCTTGCCGGGCAGTCGAACGGAGGACGTCATGAACAAACTGCTTGGCAAGCTTGCCGGAATGCTGTTGGCGCTGACCCTGTCCACGGGCCTTGCCGCGGCGCAAAGCAAGATCACCATCGCGGTCGGGGGCGGCGCCTGCCTGTGCTATCTGCCCACCGTGCTGGCCAAGCAGCTTGGCGAATATGACAAGGCCGGGCTTGCGGTCGAACTGGTCGATCTCAAGGGCGGCTCGGACGCGCTCAAGGCCGTGCTCGGCGGCAGCGCCGATGTCGTCTCCGGCTATTTCGACCACTGCGTCAATCTCGCGGCCAAGAAGCAGGAGCTGCAGGCCTTCGTGGTCTATGACCGCTATCCCGGCCTCGTGCTCGTTGTTTCGCCGAAGCATACCGGCGAGATCAACTCGATCAAGGATCTCGCCGGCAAGAAGGTCGGCGTCAGCGCGCCGGGCTCCTCGACCGACTTTTTCTTGAAGTATCTGCTCAAGAAGAACGGCCTCGATCCGGCCGGCACCGCCGTGATCGGCGTCGGTCTCGGCGCGACGGCGGTCGCGGCGATGGAGCAGGGCCAGATCGACGCTGCCGTGATGCTCGATCCTGCCGTCACCGTGCTGCAGGGCAGCTACAAGGACCTCAAGATCCTCAGCGACACCCGCACCCAGCACGACACGCTTGCGGTGTTCGGCGGCGAATATCCCGGCGGCGCACTGTATTCGACCGCGGCCTGGGTCAACGGCCACGAGAAGGAGGTGCAGGCGCTGACCAATGCGATCATGGCGACGCTGGCCTGGATCCACTCGCACAGCGCCGAAGACATCATGGCCAAGATGCCGGACGAGATCGTCGGCAAGGACAAGGCGCAGTATCTCGCGGCGCTGAAGAACACGATCCCGATGTATTCCGAGACCGGCAAGATGGACCCCAAGGGTGCGGAGGCGGTGCTCGCGGTGTTCAGCGAGGGCTCGCCCGATGTGGCGAAGGCCGGCATCGACGTCACCAAGACCTACACCAACAAGTTCGTCGATCAGGCCAAGAAGACCACCGGAAGCGGAAAGTAAACGCGTACGGACATGCAGTCTCCGCTCATTTGTCGTGTCACCGCGCTCGACCTTGCCTTGCAGCGGCGTCCTTGGCCGTTCGCGGACGAGCGGCGTGCCGAGATTGACGCGCATTTCGCCGAGCAGCAGCGGCTGAACCCGAACCTGTGGAACGGCCGCGTGCTGCTCGGACGCGATCCGGTCTTCGCCGGCGAACGGCTCAGCGCGAGCTATTTCGAGACCGATTTCGCCAGCTTCCTCGCCTGGCGCGACTGGGGCTTTCCGGACAGCGAGGTGTTCAACGGTTTCGGCATGGGGGCGCTGCTCGCCAGCGACGGCGCCTTCGTGTGCGGGGTGATGGGCGAGCAGACCGCGAATGCCGGACGTATCTATTTCCCGTCAGGGACGCCCGATCTCGACGATATCAGGGGCGAGACGGTGGATATCGCCGGCAGCGTGATGCGCGAACTCGAGGAGGAGACGGGACTGTTGCCGTCGGATTGCCGCCGCGACGCCGACTGGCACTGCATCTACACCGGGCCTGCGCTTGCGATGATGCAGATCCTGCGCGTCGATATGCCCGGTGACGCGCTGCGTGCGCGGATCGAGGCCAATCTCGCATGCCAGGCAAATCCCGAGCTTGCCGGCATCTATCTGGTGCGCAGCCGCGCCGATCTCACTCCCGCAATGCCGCGTTTCGTCACCGCGTTCATCGAGACGCAGCTGCCGGCCTAGGCAAAGGAATGCGCAATGATCGAGCAAGCCACCGCTGCCGCTGCATTGACACCGGCAATCGCCGATGGCGCCAAAACGATCAAGGTCATCATTTCGGGTGGATTCGCCGCGGTCTACCGCGACGTGCTGCCTGAATTCGAGCGAAGCACGGGCATCAGGGTGGAGACTGGATCTGGCGCGTCGGAGGGCACCGGTCCGAAGACGATCAGGCACCAGCTTGCGCACGGCACCAAAGCGGACGTGGTTATACTTTCGCGCGAGGGACTTCGAAGTCTGACCGAAGACGGCCGAATTCGTGCGGGGTCGGAAGCAGGACTGGCGACGGCACCTTTGGCCGCGCCGGTTCGAGCAGGCTCTCGCAAGCCGGACATCGGCAATGATGTCGCGCTCAGGAAAGCCTTGATCGAGGCCGGCGAGGTGGTGGCGCCGAGCAGCACGAGCGGACAGTACGTCCGCGACAAGGTTTTCCCCAGGCTGAACTTGCCGGACACGGTCAGGCTCACCCTCGAGGCGCGCGGAACCGAGGCGGCCGAAGCGCTGAGAGCAGGCAAGGCAAATCTCTCGATCGGTCCGACCAGCGAACTGGTTCAGGAGAGCGGCATCGAAGTTGTCGGTCTGCTGCCGTCGGATCTCCAGCTGGTCCAGACCTTCACGGCCGCGATCGTCAGCGACGCGCAGGCGCCGGAAGCAGCCAAGCGCCTGATCGATTTTCTTTCCCTGGACAGCGATATTTTGCTCGCGGCCATCAAACGGGCCGGCATGGAACGGCCCCGCGGATAAATTGCCGCCGCCAACCGCACGCCCGAGCACCGTGCGTCGGCAGCGTTCCGCCGAAACTTTGCGCAAGCCTGCGCGGTGCGGACGCAGCCATCGCGCTTGACATCATCGGCCGCTCCCCCTGTGATAGGGCGGCACGACAACAAAAAATGCAGTGCACAATCTCTGGGGAGGGATTCATGCCGGTCAGGAGGGCTGCCCGCTGGCTTGCGGGTCTATCTGTCGCGCTTGCGGCGCTTGGTGTGGCCAATGCAGCGCATGCGCAGGACAAGAAGATCAAGATCGGCGTGATCTTTGATTTGACCGGTCCGCTGGCCGGCGGCGGCTCCGAGCTGCAATACACCGGCGTCAAGATCATGCTCGACCATTACGCCAAGACCGGCGTCGAGGGTTACAAGGTCGAGGCCGTCTATGCCGACGCGCAGAGCAAGCCCGACATCGCGATCAACGAGGCCGTCCGCCTGCTCGAACAGGAGAAGGTCGACATGGTAATGGGCTTCTTCTCCTCGGCGCAATGCGTGCCGGTGTCGGCGCGGGTCGAGCAGATGAAGAGGTTCATGTGGATCACGACTTGCATTTCCTCCGGCGTGTTCGACGGCAAGAACTACAAATACGTGTTCCGTCCGCAGGCCGCCGGCAACCAGTACGGCATGATGACGACCGACTTCATCGCGCAATACTCCATGTCCAAGTTCGGCAAGGAACCGAAGGACCTCCGCGTCGCCATCATCCATGAGGACGGCGCCTATGGCGTCGACGTCTCCAAGGGCAATGAGGCCGGTGCCAAGAAGGCCGGCTTCAACATCGTGCTCAAGGAGGGCTATTCGGCGACCGCGCCCGATCTGTCGGCGCTGGTCACGAAGCTGAAGCGCGCAAAGCCCGACGTGATCTTCCAC
>NZ_JAQOSR010000317.1:0-4385 GCF_046718885.1 Bradyrhizobium sp. UFLA01-814
CCATGGTCGTCGGCAGCGTCAGATGTGTATAAGAGACAGGATATTGGGACGAATTGTTCGGAATTCGAGCCACCTATACTACCCCCGGCGACACCCTTACCAGCGACTCTTGCAACCGCGCGGGGAACATGTTGGATGATTTCATTGGTTAATTCGCCGCCCGAGTCGCCTCCATGCCCAGCCTGTTCCGCTTCCTGACGGTCGTCGCCGTGATTTTCGGGATCGGCTACGGCATCGTCTTCGCGCTGGCGAATTTCGTGCACCCGAAACCGCGGGAAATGACGGTGACCATCCCACCGGATAAGTTCCTCAAGAAATAGGCGCTATGATTCCGGCATGCCCGCTGCTGCCAAACATCCCGCCAAGACCCTCGCCAAGTCCTCCGACGCCAAACTGACCGCGTTGTTCCTCGACATGCTCGCCGCGGAACAGGGCGCCGGCGCCAACACGCTCGACGCCTACCGGCGCGACCTCACCGATTTCTCCGATTACCTCGCCCATGCCGGCGCCGATTTCACCAACGCCGACACCGAGACTCTGCGCGGCTACCTCGCCGACCTCGATATCAGAGGCTTCAAGTCGACCAGCGTGGCGCGGCGGCTGTCGGCGATGCGGCATCTCTACCGCTTCCTGCTCAACGAGCGGGTCCGCGGCGACGATCCGGCCGCGATCCTGTCCGGCCCCAAGCGCGGCCGCGGCCTGCCCAAGGTGCTGTCGATCGCCGACGTCGACCGCATGCTGACCCGCGCCAAGGAGCTGACCCAGACCGACGTCTCGCCGGCGCAGCGGCTGCGCGCGCTGCGCCTCTACTGCCTGCTCGAGGTGCTCTACGCCACCGGCCTGCGCGTCTCCGAACTGGTGTCGCTGCCGGTCTCGGCGGCGCGGCGCGATGCGCGGATGATCGTGGTGCGCGGCAAGGGCAACAAGGAACGGCTGGTGCCGCTGAACGACGCCTCGCGCCAGGCGATGGCGGACTATCTCGCCGCGCTGGAGGTGATGCAGCCGAAGGCGAAGAAGGCCGCGCCGTCGAAATGGCTGTTTCCATCCTCCGGCGAGAGCGGCCATCTGACCCGGCAGCATTTCGCCCGCGACCTGAAGGACCTTGCTGGCGCCTCCGGCCTTGCGCCGCGGCTGGTGTCCCCGCACGTGCTGCGTCATGCGTTCGCCAGCCATCTGCTGCACAATGGCGCGGACCTGCGCATCGTGCAGACCCTGCTCGGCCACACCGACATCTCGACCACCCAGATCTACACCCATGTGGTCGAAGAGCGGCTGAAGAGCCTGGTCCGCGACCTGCATCCGTTGGCGGAGAAGTCCTAGGATCCGTAGCCCGGATGAAGCGCAGCGAAATCCGGGAATGGTATTTCCGCCGATAAAGCTCCCCGGATTGCGCTTCGCTCCATCCGGGCTACGAGCAATCCGCCTTGACTTCCGCTTCGTCTCCGCAGAAAGAGCGTCACCTGCTTGCGATCCCGAAGCGCGCATTCCACCCGGATGCGCGTTAACCGTTTGAAGTTACAAAGCTTCTCTTTCCGACGCCGAAACCGCTTCGCCCCTCGCACCGATCTTCCCTATATTGAGTTGATGCCCGACCCGATGCGCAGCTATCTCGACTTCGAAAAACCCGTCGCCGAGCTTGAATCCAAGATCGACGAGTTGCGTGCGCTTGCCGCGAGCGGCAGCGACATCGGCGACGAGGTCGCGCGGATCGAGGACAAGGCGGCGCAGGCGCTCACCGAGCTCTATTCCAATCTGACGCCGTGGCAGAAGACGCTGGTGGCGCGGCATCCGCAGCGACCGCACTTCACCGATTTCATCGGCGGCCTGATCACCGAATTCACGCCGATGGCGGGCGACCGCAAATTCGCCGACGACGAGGCCCTGGTCGGCGGCTTCGGCCGCTTCCGCGGCGAGAGCATCTGCGTGGTCGGCCAGGAAAAGGGCGCCACCACCGAGAGCCGCATCAAGCACAATTTCGGCATGGCGCGCCCCGAAGGCTACCGCAAGGCGGTGCGCCTGATGGAAATGGCCGACCGGTTCGGCATCCCGGTGCTGTCGATCGTCGATTCCGCCGGTGCTTATCCCGGCATCGGCGCCGAGGAGCGTGGCCAGGCCGAGGCGATCGCCCGATCGACCGATGCCTGCCTGTCGCTCGGCGTGCCCAATGTCGCGATCGTCACCGGCGAAGGCATGTCGGGCGGCGCCATCGCCATCACCACGGCGAACCGCGTCCTGATGATGGAGCACGCGATCTACAGCGTGATCTCGCCCGAGGCGGCATCCTCGATCCTGTGGCGCGACGGCACCAAGGCGCAGGAAGCCGCCAACAGCATGAAGATCACCGCGCAGGACATGCTGCGCTTCGGTGTGATCGACCAGATCCTGAAGGAGCCCTCGGGCGGCGCTCATCGCGACCCCGCTGCGATGATCGCGACCACGGGCGACGCCATCGCCCAGGCGCTCAACGACCTACGAAATCTTGATCCGGACGCGATTCGCAAACAGCGCCGCCAGAAGTTTCTCGATATCGGCCGCAAGCTCGGCTGAGGCGCCCAAACCGCCCGATTTTTCGCCCAAATCGACCAATTTTGCCCTAATTGGGCCCCGAGCCGGGTCTTTAACATTCCTTGAACCATGCCTGCTACCGTGAGGGCTGTCCGCCCCGGTTCAGGTTGCGAGCAGGGGTCGTCGAAGGCTAATATTTTACACAATGGCTTCAGGGCATATTCGCCGTGTTGGGGTCGCGAAAATCGCCCGGTGGGTGTGGAGCTCGGACTTGACTCATCGCACGCTCGTACGCGCGCTTCTGACCTCGGCGGTCCTCGCCGCAGGCGTCATGCTCGCCGGTTGTGACAGCGACCAGATCTCGCTCGCGCAAAACGCCAAGGCCAACCAGCCGGTCCCGCCAAAGCTCGTCGCTGCCATGACCGAAAAGGACATGGACATGCAGTCGCCGATCCTGGTGCGGCTGTTCAAGCAGGAGGCCGAGCTCGAGGTCTGGAAGCAAAACCGCTCCGGCCAGTTCGCGCTGCTCAAGACTTATCCGATCTGCCGCTGGTCGGGCGATCTCGGTCCGAAGGTCCGCGAGGGCGACCGCCAGGCGCCCGAGGGGTTCTATTCGATCAACCCGAGCCAGATGAATCCGCAATCGGCCTATTACCTGTCGTTCAACACCGGCTATCCCAACGCCTTCGACAAGGCGCTCGGCCGCACCGGCTCGCAGCTGATGGTGCATGGCGACTGTTCTTCGCGCGGCTGCTACGCGATGACCGACGAGCAGATCGCCGAGATCTACTCGCTCGGCCGCGAATCCTTCTTCGGCGGCCAGAAGGCGTTCCAGCTGCAGGCCTATCCGTTCCGGATGACGCCGGTGAACATGGCCAAGCACCGCAACAATCCGAACATGCCGTTCTGGAAGATGATCAAGGAAGGCTATGATCATTTCGAGGTGACGAAGCAGGAGCCGAAGGTCGATTTCTGCGAGAGGAAGTACGTGTTCGACGCGGTGAAGGCGCCGGGCGCGACACGCGATCCGGTGTTCGACGCCTCCGCGAAGTGCCCGGCCTATGTGATCCCAGAGGAGATCGCGAGCGCCGTGCACGAGAAGGAGCAGCGCGACGCCGCCGACACCGCCAAGCTGGTGTCCAAGGGTACGCCCGTTGCACGCCTCAACACCGGCATCGACGGCGGCATGAACGCGGTCTTCGCCTCGAAGATTCCGGAAGGAAACACCGGCCTGTCCGAAGGCGGCGACAGCCAGGCGCTGGCGTCGATGTCGCTGGCACGCGCGCCCGGCACGATCCCCGGCACGGTCAATCCGCCGAAGCCCAATCTCGCGGTCCAGCAGGAAGAGCCGGTCGTGGCGACGACGTCGTCGACCCCGGTCGCGACCCCATCGTCGGCCGGCACCCGCGTTGCCTCGGCGAACGCGTCCGACAAATCCGCCGCTGACAAATCCACCTCTGACAAATCCGAAGGCTTCTTCTCCAGCTTTGCCCGCAAGGTCGGCATCGGCGGCACTGCCGACGCCAGCAAGACGACCGCTCCGGCTCCGGTCGCTGCGGCACCCGCCAAGCCGAAGGTCGCCGAGGCCAAGCCGCAATCGGTGGTTCGCGTCGCCCCCAAGGCTGAGCCGAAGCAGGCCGCCAAGCCCGCGCCGAAGCCGCAGGTCACCACCGCCGCAGCCGCCGCACCGGCCCCGACGTCATCGACGTCATCGACCCAACTCGCCGGCTCCGCGCCTGTCGTGCAGACCAATTCGTTCGACACCCGCTTCTCGGCGGTGAAGTAGGCGCGGCGCTTTCCCTTGTCGTCCTGGCGAAAGCCAGGACCCATATGTGGACGGCCCCCGTGGCACAAGAGCTGTTTGGTGAGATCGGATCGCT
>NZ_JAQOSR010000318.1:0-4302 GCF_046718885.1 Bradyrhizobium sp. UFLA01-814
TGCTCCCGGCACGATCCAGCTCGACGAGCGTCGCGTCTCCGTCATCGCGATGCGGGCCGAGAGCTATGTGCAGAAAGTCGCCGACGTCACGACCGGCAGCCGCGTAACGAAGGGCCAGCCGTTGATGGAGATCTACAGCCCGGCAATATCGTCTGCCGCGGCAGAATATGTCGCGACCATCACGTCGAAGGCGACTGCGGGTATCGAGCCCTACGGGCGTGGCTCCAAGCAGCGGCTGACCAATCTCGACGTTCCCGAGCCGGTCATCGCCGAGATGGAGAAGAGCCGAACGGTTCCGATCGCGATCCAGTGGCTGTCGCCGCGCGACGGCATCGTGCTGCAGCGCGCCGCCATCGAGGGCATGCGCGCCCAACCCGGCGACGTGCTGTTTCGGATTGCCGACGTCTCTGTCGTGTGGGCATTGGTCGACGTTGCCGAGCGCGATCTCGGCAATATCGTGGTCGGGCAAAAGGTCACGGTGCGGGCACGCAGCTATCCCGGCCGCAGTTTCGCGGGCCAGATCAGCGTGATCTATCCGCAGGTCAACAAGGAGACGCGCACCGCGCGGGTGCGGATCGAATTGCAGAACGCCGACCTCGCACTGCTGCCGGACATGTATGTCGACGCCGAGATCGACACAGGCGGCGCGGCGCCGGTACTTGCGGTCGCTGATCATTCCATCCTCGACACCGGCAGCCGCCAGAGCGTGCTGATCGACCGCGGCAACGGGCGGTTCGAGCCGCGCGAGGTCAAGCTCGGGCGGCGCGGCGAGGGCTATGTCGAAATCCGCGACGGTCTCGCCGAGGGCGATGCGGTGGTGACCTCCGCGACGTTTCTGATCGATGCCGAGAGCAATCTGAAAGCGGCGATCAAGGGCTTTGCCGAAGCCGGTGCTGGGCAGGCGGGCGAGGGCGACAAGACGGGGGACCGCCGATGATTGCCCGTGTCATCGCCTGGTCGGCGCGCAACCTGCTGCTGGTGCTGTTCGGCACCGGTTTTGCGGCAGCCGCGGGCCTTTACGCGTTGCTGCATCTGCCGCTCGATGCGATCCCCGATCTCTCCGACACCCAGGTCATCGTCTACACCGAATATGCCGGCCAGGCGCCGCAGGTGATCGAGGACCAGGTCACCTATCCCCTGACCACGGCGATGCTGACGGTGCCGAAGTCGAAGGTCGTGCGCGGCTTCTCGTTCTTCGGCGTGTCCTTTGTTTATGTCATCTTCGAGGACGGCACGGACATCTACTGGGCGCGCTCGCGGGTGCTCGAATTCCTCAACGGCGCGGCGTCGCGGCTGCCGGCTGGCGTCTCGCCGACCATCGGACCCGACGCGACCGGGGTCGGCTGGGTCTACCAGTATGCCGTGATGTCGAAAGAGCTGAACCTCGCGGACACTCGCACCATCCAGGACTGGAACCTGAAGTTCGCGCTGGCCAGGGCGGAAGGCGTGGCCGAGGTCGCCAGCGTCGGCGGCTTCGTCAAGCAGTACAATGTCATTCTCGATCCGCAGCGGATGCGCGATCGCGGCATCACCATGCAGCGGATGCGCGACGCGATTCGCGCCAGCAACGCCGATGTCGGCGGCCGCACCGTCGAGCTGTCCGAGTTCGAATATGTCATCCGCGGCAAGGGCTATCTGAAGGACATCAACGATCTCGGCAACATCGTGCTGAAGACCGATGGCGGCACGCCGGTGCTGCTGCGCGACGTCGCCCGCGTCGAGCTCGGCCCTGACGAGCGGCGCGGCATCGCTGAACTGAACGGCGAGGGCGAGGTGGCGAGCGGCATCGTGCTGCAACGCTTCGGCGTCAACGCGCTCGACGTGATCGAGAACGTCAAGAAGCGTTTCAGGGAGATCGCGACCAGCCTGCCGAAATCGGTCGAGATCGTCCCGGTCTATGACCGGTCCAATCTGATCTATGCGGCGATCGACACGCTGAAGCGGACGTTGCTGGAGGAGAGCGCGGTGGTCGCGCTGGTCTGCATCGTGTTCCTGCTGCATGTCCGCAGCGCGCTGGTCGCGATCCTGATGCTGCCGGTCGGCGTCTTGATGGCGTTCGGCGCGATGAAGCTGCTCGGCATCGGCTCCAACATCATGAGCCTCGGCGGCATCGCGATCGCGATCGGCGCCATGATCGATGCGGCGATCGTGATGATCGAGAATGCGCACAAGCACCTGGAGCGCGCCGAGCCCGGGCGGTCGCGGGTCGCGATCCTGATCGAGGCCGCGGCAGAGGTGGGGCCGGCGCTGTTCTTCAGCCTGCTCATCATCACCGTGTCCTTCATGCCGATCTTCACGCTGGAGTCGCAGGAGGGGCGGCTGTTCTCGCCGCTCGCGTTCACCAAGACGTTTGCGATGGCGGCGGCGGCGCTGTTGTCGGTGACGCTGGTGCCGGCGCTGATGGTGATCTTCGTCCGCGGCAGGATCGTCCCCGAGCACAGAAATCCGATCAATCGCTTTCTGATCTGGATCTACCGCCCGGTCATCAACGGCGTGTTGCGGGCCAAGACGCTGGTGATCCTGCTGGCGCTCGGTGCCGTCGCTGTCTCGATCTGGCCGGCCCGGCAGCTCGGCACCGAGTTCATGCCCGACCTCAATGAGGGCACGCTGCTCTACATGCCGACCACGCTGCCGGGAATTTCGGTGACCAAGGCAGCCGAGCTGTTGCAGATGCAGGACCGGATCATCCGCGGCTTTCCTGAAGTCGCCTCGGTCTACGGCAAGGCCGGCCGCGCCGCGACCGCAACCGATCCGGCGCCGTCGGAGATGTTCGAGACCGTCATCAATCTGAAGCCGAAACAGCAATGGCGCGCCGGCCTCACGCTTGACCGCCTGATCGCTGAGATGGACAAGGCGCTGCAATTCCCCGGCGTCTCCAACGCGTGGACCATGCCGATCAAGGCGCGCATCGACATGCTGTCGACCGGGATCAGGACGCCGGTCGGCGTCAAGGTGATCGGTCCCGATCTTGCCGTGATCGACAAGCTCGCGCGCCAGGTCGAGCAGGTCGTGCGGGGCGTGCCCGGCACCTCGTCGGCCTATGCCGAACGCAGCCTCGGCGGCTACTACCTCGAGATCACGCCGAACCGCGAAGCCTTGTCGCGCTACGGCATCGCGGTGCAGGACGTGCAGGACACGATCGCGACCGCGCTCGGCGGGCAGAGCGTGACGACGACGGTCGAGGGACGCCAGCGCTTCACCGTCAACATGCGCTATCCGCGCGATTTGCGCGACAATCCGGGCGCGATCGCCAGCGACATCCTGGTGCCGATGCCGGCGGGCGGCGCGGTGCCACTCGGCGAGGTCGCCTACATCGCGCCGGCGCGCGGGCCGACCACGATCCGGACCGAGAACGGGCAACTTGCGACCTATATCTATGTCGACATCCGCGATCGCGATCTCGGCGGCTATGTTGCGGACGCGCAACGCGCGGTGCAGGCCGGCGTGCAGTTTCCGCCCGGAACCTATGTGGTCTGGAGCGGGCAGTACGAATATCTCGAACGCGCCGCCGCGCGGCTCAGGATCGTGGTGCCGGTGACGCTGTCGATCATCTTCCTGCTGCTCTACCTCAATTTCCGCTCGGTGGCGGAGACGATGATCGTGATGTTGTCGCTGCCGTTCGCGCTGGTCGGCGGCTTCTGGCTGATGTGGGCACTCGGCTTCAACCTGTCGGTCGCGGTCGCGGTCGGCTTCATCGCGCTCGCCGGCGTCGCCGCCGAGACCGGCGTCGTGATGCTGATATATCTCAACCAGGCGCTGGGCGAGGTCATGGCGCGTCGCGCTGCCGAGGGACGCACGATCGACCGTGACGATCTCCATCGCGCGATCATCGCGGGCGCGGTCGAGCGCGTCCGGCCGAAGATGATGACGGTGGTCGCCATCATGGCCGGGCTGTTGCCGATCATGTGGAGCACCGGCACTGGCTCGGAGATCATGCAGCGCATCGCGGTGCCCATGATCGGCGGCATGATCTCGTCGACGCTGCTGACACTGATCGTGATTCCCGCGATCTTCGCCGTCGTGAAGGGCATCGAGATCAAAGCGAGAGTGTCGGCACGCGAAGTTGCTTCCTGTGCCGCTCGCCAAGCGGCAAAGATGTGATGGAAACATGACGCCGGTTCGTGGATTCAAACCGGATTGAATGATACCCTGAGGGGGTATATAGCTGATGGCGGTTCGCGGCTGGCTGATTTGCGGTCGGCTTCGCGGGTAATCGGAGATGCGAGGCGGGTGTTGGTGCGACTGAACAGGCGAGGGCGGGTGCTGTCTCTTATACACATCTGACGCTGCCGACGACCATGG
>NZ_JAQOSR010000319.1:0-4228 GCF_046718885.1 Bradyrhizobium sp. UFLA01-814
GGTCGATGATGGCGCGGACGTCGTCGAGGTCGCATTTGCCTTCCGACAGCCGCAGCAGGCGTTCCTTCTCGCGGATGGTGTGGTGCGCCATCGCGAGCGCGAAGTGCAGGCCCCAATACAGCTCGGTGTCGCTGCCGGCCGGCATCGCGCGGCGCATCGCGGCGGCGAATTTGCGCAAGTGATCGACCTCGCGATTCTTGATGCGGCGGATCGGCGGCACGGATTCGATCGAGGCGCGGATCATGAAGCGCGCCGCGGTCGAGCCCTCGCGATCCGGCCCGAGGCAGCCGCGCAGGGTGGGGCCGACGAGGGCGCGCATGATGTCCTCGATCGCGGCGCGGCCGCCGCCTTTTTCCTCCGCCGCGCGCAGTTCGTTGAGGCGCTCGCGGTTGGTCTGGATGCTGCGGGTGACGAACAACTCCGCGATCAATTCGTCCTTGGAGCCGAAATGATAGTTCACCGCCGCGAGGTTGACGTTCGCCTCCGCGACGATGTCGCGCAGCGTGACGTCGCCGAAGCCGCGGTCGGCATAGAGCCGCTCGGCGGCGGCGAGAATGGCGGATCGGGTCTGGTCGCTGGCCATGGCTGGGAGCCTTTCCGTTATTCCGCGGTACGCCGGGGAATGACGAAGACGACAGGGAGTTGCATTTCAAACATTTGTATGAAACTATCGTTTGAAGAGCCGGAAATGTCAATCCGCGCATTGCGGGCGGTCTTCTGGCACACCAGCGCCGCCCTTCCGCGAACGCCCTTGCGAGCCGCGGAGGCGGGGTCAACAATGTCGACAAATGGCTACGTCCCAGGTCATCCGCCCGGGTCAGCGGCCCAAGTCTAGGAAACGAGGAGCGTCCCATGGATTTCACGCTGTCGCCCAAGCAGAAGGAGTGGCTGGAGCGCGTTCAGGCTTTCATGAAAGCGCATGTTCGCCCCGCCGTGCCGATCTACGACAAGCAGGACGCCGAAGGCCCGCGCTGGAAGGTGATCCCGATCCTCGAGGATCTGAAGAAGAAGGCGAAGGCCGAAGGTCTCTGGAACATGTTCATGCCGCCGTCCTCGCATGAGGACGATGAATTCCATGGCGCGGGATTGACCAATCTCGAATACGCGCTGCTGTCGGAAGAGATGGGCCGCATCTCCTGGGCGTCCGAAGTGTTCAACTGCTCCGCCCCCGATACCGGCAACATGGAAGTGTTCATCCGCTACGGCACCAAGGAGCAGAAGCGCAAATGGCTGCGCCCGCTGATGGACGGCGAGATCCGCTCCGCCTTCCTGATGACCGAGCCGGCGGTCGCTTCGTCCGACGCCACCAACATCGAGACCCGCATCGAGAAGGACGGCGACCACTACGTCATCAACGGCCGCAAATGGTGGTCGTCGGGCGTCGGTGATCCCCGCTGCAAGATCGCGATCCTGATGGGCAAGACCGACTTCAACGCCGCCAAGCATCAGCAGCAGTCGCAGATCCTGGTGCCGCTCGACACCCCCGGCATCAAGGTCGAGAAGATGCTGCCGGTGTTCGGCTTCGACGATGCGCCGCACGGCCACGCCCAGGTACTGCTCGAGAACGTCCGCGTGCCGAAGGAAAACATCCTGCTCGGCGAAGGCCGCGGCTTCGAGATCGCGCAGGGCCGTCTCGGTCCGGGCCGCATCCATCACTGCATGCGCACCATCGGCCAGGCCGAGGAGGCGCTGGAGAAGATGGTGAAGCGGCTCGCCTCGCGCACCGCGTTCGGCAAGAAAATCATCGAGCACTCGGTCTGGGAGCAGCGCATCGGCGAGGCCCGCGCCGACATCGAGATGAACCGTCTGCTCTGCCTCAAGGCCGCCGACATGATGGACAAAGTCGGCAACAAGACCGCGCAGGCCGAGATTGCGATGATCAAGGTCGCGGCTCCCAACATGGCGCTGAAGATCATCGACCAGGCGATCCAGGCCTATGGCGGCGGCGGCGTCTCCGACGAAGCAGGCCTCGCCCGCGCCTATGCCCACATCCGCACGCTCCGTCTCGCCGACGGTCCGGACGAAGTGCACAATCGCGCCATTGCCAGACTTGAACTTCGGAAGTATGCAAACACGTCGCACTGAGCATGATGCGGAACGCATGGCGTTCGCGCGCACATCGTGCTCAGAATGAAAAAGAGAGATCAGGCTGGCGTGCCAGCCTGATTGAGGGAGCGCCCCGACGCGCTCCTTGAAAAATCGAGTTGAGGGAGCGTCATCGTGGCGGACGGCGTCAGGAAAGACGAAGAATTTTCCGGCACAAGGGAAGTCGAGGAGCGCCATCGTATCAACGAGGCCAGTCTCGACGCCTGGATGAGGGAACACGTCGAGGGTTATCAGGGCCCGCTCACGGTCCTGCAGTTCAAGGGTGGCCAATCCAACCCGACCTACAAGCTCGAGACCCCCGGCCGCAACTACGTGATGCGGCGCAAGCCGTTCGGTAAATTGTTGCCGTCGGCGCATGCGGTCGATCGTGAGTTCCGCGTGATCGCGGCGCTCGGCAAGCAGAATTTCCCGGTCGCGAAAGCCTACGCGCTGTGCACCGACGACGCGGTGATCGGCTCGGCCTTCTACATCATGTCGATGGAGGAGGGGCGGGTGTTCTGGGATCCGACGCTACCGACCCAGGAGCCCGACGCGCGCCGCAAGATCTTCGCCAGCAAGATCGAGACGCTGGCCAAGCTTCATCTGTTCAATCCCGAGGCGATCGGCCTCGGCGATTTCGGCAAGCCCGGCAATTATTTCGCGCGACAGGTCGATCGCTGGACCAAGCAGTACCGCGCCTCCGAAACGCAGCACATTCCCGAATTCGAGAAGCTCGCCGAGTGGCTGCCGAAAACCGTTCCGGAGCAGAAGCGCGTCTCGATCGTGCATGGCGACTATCGCCTTGACAACATGATCTTCCACGCCACCGAGCCGCGGGTGCAGGCGGTGCTCGACTGGGAATTGTCGACGCTCGGCGATCCCATGGCCGACTTCACCTATCTGCTGATGCAGTGGACCATGCCGGGCCTCGTCAATGCCGACCTCAAGGCATTGAACATTCCGAGCCAGGATGAGGCGGCGCAGATCTACTGCGACGTGACCGGCATCCCGGTGCCCGACCTGAACTGGTATTTCTCCTACAATCTGTTCCGCCTTGCCGGCATCACGCAAGGCATCGCGGGGCGGGTGCGCGACGGCACCGCGTCGAATGCCAAGGCCCTCGAGTCGGCCAAGCGCACGGTGCCGCTGTCGCAGGCGTCATGGGAATACGCGCAGAAGGCCGGCGCAACCTGATCCAGGAAACCGGCGCGATCCCACAGGGTTCGCGCCGCTTTTCTTTTCACCTCGCCCCGCTTGCGGGGAGAGGTCGGAACGCATGCAGCGAAGCGAAATGCGATCCGGGTGAGGGGGATTCTCCGCGAGTTCATCTGTCACCGGGTTTGCCGAGGTAGCCCCTCACCCCAACCCTCTAAGAGCGAGCTGCGCTCGTCTCGACCCCGCAAGAGCGGGGCGAGGGAGCAAGTTCGCGCCGCCGCTGCAAGGTGCGGCATGTTTCCGCATTGTAGCCATCTGTGACTTGAGTTCGCGCTGCCGCTTTGGCAAGTCAGTCCGGTCAACGCCCGCCCTGGTCCTGATCGGACATTTTCATTTTGACCCTCTCCTCGAATCTTCGCGGCAGCCTGTTCATGGCTGCGGCCATGGCCAGCTTCACGGTCAACGATACCATCACCAAGGCGGTGTCGGCGGAGCTCAACATCGGGGAGATCCTGCTCGTCCGCGGCGTGGTCGCGATGGTGCTGGTCGCGGCGCTCGCCTGGTACCGCGACGCGTTGCGCAGTTTTGGCGCGCTGCTGATCTGGCCGGTCGGGTTGCGCGTCCTTGGCGAGATCGGCGGCACGCTGACCTATCTCTCGGCGATCTCGCAGATACCGCTCGCCAACGCCTCGGCGATCTTCCAGGCGCTGCCGCTGGTCATCACGCTCGGCGCCGCGCTGGTGTTCGGCGAGCCGGTCGGCTGGCGGCGCTGGCTGGCGATCGCCGCCGGCTTCATCGGCGTACTGGTCATCGTTCGGCCCGGCGCGGAAGGCTTTAGCCAGGCTGCGCTCTTGGCGCTGGCGTCGGTCGGATTCTGCGCGGTACGCGATCTCGCCACGCGCCGCATCCCGAAGCACTTGCCGACCGTCTTCATCACGCTGCTCACCACCGTGACCGTGACGACGGCGGGTGCTGTCGTCCTTGTCCC
>NZ_JAQOSR010000031.1:0-59508 GCF_046718885.1 Bradyrhizobium sp. UFLA01-814
AGGACATATTCTTTGGGTCGGACTATCAGGACAAGTTCGTGTTTGCGCCGAACTTCAACCACGACACGATCCTGAACTTCACGCCAGGCCAGGACCAGATCGACCTGTCCACGGTCGTCTCGGCAAGCACCTTCAGTACCTGGTTCGATCAGCATGTTGCGACATCGCCGACGAACTCGGCGGATACGCTGATCACGGTCGACGGCGCAGACACGATCACATTGCACAATGTCGCCAAGGCGAGCCTGTCCCAGAACGACTTCATCATTCATTTTACGTGACAAACGCGCGGCCGTGCCGCCGCGGGTCTGGTCCGGCTGATTGTGCACTGCGTGCTTGCTCGATTGGAACAATCCTGCGCGCGTGATATCCAGATGGCATGAAACGGCTGAAGGCGATACGCAGGTGGTTCGCACGGCGCTTCGGCTATGCGCGGCTGGTCTGCGTGGCGCTGTTGATCGGCATTGCCGCGCTGCGGATCGTGGATCCGGCTCCGGTCCAGGAGCTTCGCGTCAGGACGTTTGACACATTCCAGGCGCTGCAACCGCGCCAGAAGACCGCGCGGCCCGTCACCATCGTCGACATCGACGAGAAGAGCCTCGCCGATCCCCGGCTCGGACAGTGGCCGTGGCCACGGACGCGGCTCGCCGATATCGTCACCAATCTCACCCGGCTCGGCGCCGTGGTGATCGCGTTCGACGCGGTGTTCTCCGAACCGGACCGTCTCAACCCCGATATCGCCGCCGATACCTTCAGCAGCCTTGATGAGGAGATGCGCGCCAGGCTCCGGCAGCTGCCGAGCAACGACAGCATCATGGCCGAAGCCATCAAGAACTCGCGCGTGGTGCTCGGCGAATCCGGCGGACCCAACGTGCGCGCCGACCTCAACGAAAAGCTTCCGGTCACCGGACTTGCGATGCTCGGCGAGGAGCCGCAGCCTTTCATGTACATGTTCCCGGGGTTGCTGCGCAACATGCCGGTGCTCGAGGAGGCGGCTGCCGGGCGCGGCCTGTTCACGATCAGGCCGGAGCGCGACGGCATCGTCAGGCGCGTGCCGATGATCATGGTGGCGCAGGGCATCACCATGCCGTCGCTGAGCTTCGAGATGCTGCGGGTGGCGAGCGGCTCGGGCACGATCCTGATCAAGGCCGACAAGGCCGGTATCAAGAGCCTGGGTCTCAAGGGCTTTGCGATCCCGACCGATCTCCACGGCCAACTCTGGATCCACTACGCCCGCCGCGATCCCTCGATCTATGTCTCGGCCGTCGATGTGCTGGACGGGCGCGTCTCACCGGACCGAATTGCCGGCAAGCTGATCGTGATCGGCACCTCGGCGATCGGGCTGAACGACATCAAGACGACACCGGTGACGCCGGCGATGCCCGGTGTCGAGGTTCATGCCCAGGTGCTGGAGAGCGCGCTGACTGGCGATGTCGTTTCGCAACCGAATTACGGCATCGGCATCGAGTTCTTCGCCGCGCTGATCATGGGGCTCCTTGTCATCGCCTTCGCGCCGAAATTCGGTCCGATCACACTGGTCGCCGTCGGCGGGATGTTCGCCTCGGTGCTGATCGGCACATCCTGGTATTTCTATTCCCAGCACCGGCTGCTGATCGACTTCACCTATCCGCTGATGTCGACCACGGCGATCTATCTCACGCTGATCTTCTCCGCCTTCGTGCGCGAGCAGCAGCAGCGCCGACAGATCAGGTCGCAATTCGTGCAGTACATGTCGCCCGCGCTGGTCGAGCAGCTGGCGCAGTCGCCGGAGCGGCTGGTGCTCGGCGGCGAGGAACGCGAGATGACCATCATGTTCTCGGACATGCGCGGTTTCACCTCGATCTCGGAAACCTATAAGAGCAATCCGCAGGGCCTCACGGCGCTGATGAACCGCTTCCTTACCCCGCTTTCCAACGCGATCCTCGCCCGCAAGGGCACCATCGACAAATATATGGGCGACGCCATCATGGCGTTCTGGAATGCGCCGCTCGACGACAAGCAGCACCAGCTCAACGCCTGCGATGCGGCGCTCGACATGCTGGAGCGCGTCGACGACCTCAACCGTGAGCGCGAGCAGGAGGCGAAGGACGGTGGCCATGTCTATGTGCCGCTCAACATCGGTGTCGGTCTCAACACTGGCTCCTGCGTGGTCGGCAATATGGGCTCCGATGTGCGCTTCGACTATTCGGTGTTCGGCGACAGCGTCAATCTGGCCTCCCGGCTCGAGGGGCAGTCCAAGGAGTACGGCTTCCCGATCATCGTGGGATCGAAGACCGCGCTCGCGGTGAAGGAGAAGTTCGCGATCCTCGAGCTCGACTTCATCATGGTCAAGGGCAAGAAGGAGCCCGAGGTGATCTACGCGATTGCCGGCCGCGAGGATGTCGCGAACTCCGGCCGCTTCCAGCGGCTGCGCAACCTGACCATCGAGATGCTCGCCTGCTACCGCGGCCGCGACTGGGACGGTGCGCTCGCCGCGATCGAACGCGGCCGCAAGACGGACGAGGCGCAGACGCTGCAATATCTCTACCGACTCTACGAGGCGCGCATTCGCGCGTTCCAGAAAGAGCCGCCGCCGCAAGACTGGGACGGCGCGTTTGCGTTGACGACGAAATAAGGCGACGCAAACCCGATGTCGTCCCGGCGAAGGCCGGGACCCATAACCACAGATGGGTGTTGTTAGAAAGCCGTCTGGCCGCTTGCCTATTGCGCCGGCCGCGGCGTATGGGTCCCGGCCTTCGCCGGGACGACGGTCCAGAGATTTACTCCAGCCCGATCTGAGTCAGATCCTGGAACCAGTGCTGCGCCTGCACGAAGGTTTTCACCTTCGGCGACAGCGCGTGCGGATTGGTATCGTGCACCACCCACACCAGCGCGGCGTCGTCGACGATCAGCGCATGGGCCTGCGCCAGCAGTTCATCCTGTTTGGCGGTATCGAAGGTCTGCTTGGCCTCGTCGATCAGCGCATCGACCTTCGGGTTCTTGTAGCCGCCCCAGTTGACGCCGACCGGCGCCACCTGGCCGGAATGGAAGAACCGCACGATGGCGTAGAGCGGATCCGAGGTGACATAGGCGATGTTGTTGGCGGTGATGCCGGCGTTCATCTCGTCCGCCGCGCCCTTGCGCCAGTGCGTATATAATGTCTCGAGCTCGACCACCTTGAAGTCGATGTCGATGCCGATCTCCTTGAAGCTCTGCTGCAGGAATTCGTTCATCGGCAGCGACAGCATCTGCCCGGTGCCGCCCTGGGCGATGATGAAGGTCGCCTTCAGCGGCTTGTCCTTTGAATAGCCGGCTTCCTCCACCAGCTTCCTGGCGGCTGCGAGGTCGTATTTCAGTTCAAAGGCCGGCTTGCCGAACCACGGGCTCGACGGGTCGACCTGGCCCTTGGCGGGCTTGGCGAGGCCGTTCATCAGGCCAACCACCGCATCGCGGTCGATCGCGAGGTTGAGCGCCTTGCGCAGGCGGATGTCGTTCCATGGCGAGCCCGGCAGCACGCTTAAGTGATAGTTCCACACATGCGGCGTCACGTTGTCGACGATCCTCATGCCGGCGGCCTTGAGCTGCGGCACGGCGTCGGGCGCCGGCGTTTCGATCAGGTCGACCTGGCCGGCCAGCAGCGCGTTGGTGCGGGTCAGCGCTTCCGGCATCGGAATCAGGATCATCTTGTCGACCTTCGCAAGCCGCTTCTTGTCCCAATAGTCCGGGTTCTTCGTCAGCTCGGCGAGCTCGCGCGGCACCAGCTTGGTCAGCTTGAACGGACCGGTGCCGGAGGGCTGAGTGGCGAACTTGTCCCAGTCCTTGCCGAGCTTTTCATATTGCGCGGGGCTCGAGACCAGGAACCAGAGCATCTGATAGGGGAAGAAGGAGTCGACCGTCTTGGTGGTGATCTCGATGGTGAAATCGTCGATCTTGGCGTAGCTCGCGACCGAGGGCAGGCGGGTCTTGACCTGCGCGCTCTGCCGCTTGTCGAATTGAAGTGCCTTGTCGTTCAGCACCTTGTCGAGATTCCAGATCACCGCGTCGGCATTGAAGTCGCTGCCGTCGTGGAACTTGACGCCCTTGCGCAGCGCGAAGCGCCATTTGGTCTTGTCGTTGTCGTCGACCTTCCATTCGGTCGCAAGCCCGGGCACCAGTTTGCCCGGCCGGTCGGCAACGTCCATCTCCCAGGCCACCAGCGGATCGTAGATCGTGTAGGCGGTGAACTGATAGGCGCCGGCGCCGCGATCGGGCTGGCCGGTGGTCAGCGGGATGTCGGCCATCGAGATGCCGTAGCGCACAATGGACTCTGCTTGCGCGGATTTCCCCGGCCAGCACGCGGTCAGGGCAAGCGCCATTGCCGCCATCAGGATCGAATTGCGCGCACGCATATGAAGGCTCCGTTGGAAAGATGTCGGAGCCAAATCCTGCAAGCATGATGCCAGAATAGGCATCTTCGCTCCGTTCAGGCGCGAGGTGGGAAGAAATGACGCGCCCGGCGGTTATTTGCTGATGAACTATTCCCCTTGGCACAGGCATTGCATACGCTTGCCCAAGAAATAATCACCAAAACGTCACCAGACTCGAAGGGGCTGCTCAGATGCGTAACAGGAAAACCAATGCGACGGCGATCATGCTGGCGCTTGCGATAGCCACAGGCGTGCCGGCGATCGCCAGCGCGGAGAGCGTGCTGCGCATTGGCATGACTGCTGCCGATATTCCGCGCACGCTCGGTCAGCCCGACCAGGGGTTTGAGGGCAATCGCTTCACCGGGCTTACGATGTATGACGCGCTGACGATGTGGGACCTGTCCTCGTCGGACAAGGCGAGCGCGATGATCCCCGGCCTCGCGACCGAGTGGAAGGTCGACGATGCCGACAAGACCAAGTGGATTTTCAAGCTGCGCCCCGGCGTCACCTTTCACGACGGCTCGCCGTTCAACGCCGACGCCGTGGTCTGGAATGTCGACAAGGTCTTGAAGCAGGACGCGCCGCAATACGATGCGAGCCAGGTCGGCGTCACCGCCTCGCGCATGCCGACGCTGGTCTCCGCGCGCAAGATCGACGACATGACGGTGGAGTTGACCACCAAGGAGCCGGACAGCTTCCTGCCCATCAACCTCACCAATTTGTTCATGGCGAGCCCGGCCAAGTGGCAGAAATTCTACGACAAGGCCGAAGGCGCCGACGCCAAGGCGAAGTCGCAGGCCGCTTGGGCCGCGTTCGCCAAGGACGCGTCGGGCACCGGGCCCTGGAAGATGTCGAGCTTCACCCCGCGCGAGCGGCTCGAGCTGGTGAAGAACGAGAATTACTGGGACAAGGCGCGGGTACCGAAGGTCGACAAGATGGTGCTGTTGCCGATGCCGGAGGCCAATGCCCGCACCGCGGCGCTGCTGTCGGGGCAGGTCAACTGGATCGAGGCGCCGGCGCCGGACGCGCTGCCCGAGATCAAGCAGCGGGGTTTCAACCTCTATTCCAACGAGGAGCCGCATGTCTGGCCGTGGCAGTTCTCGCGCGTCGAGGGCTCGCCGTGGAACGACATCCGCGTCCGCAAAGCTGCCAATCTCTGCGTCGATCGCGAAGGGCTGCGCGACGGCCTGCTTGCCGGCCTGATGGTTCCGGCGACCGGCACGTTCGAGCCCGGCCACCCCTGGCGCGGCAACCCGACCTTCCAGATCAAATACGACAAGCCGGCCGCGCAGAAGCTGATGCAGGAGGCGGGCTTCGGTCCGAACAAGAAGCTGACGGTCAAGATCCAGACATCGGCGTCCGGCTCCGGCCAGATGCTGCCGCTGCCGATGAACGAGTATCTGCAACAGGCGTTGGCCGAGTGCTACTTCGATGTGCAGCTCGACGTCATCGAGTGGAATACGCTGTTCACCAACTGGCGGCGCGGCACCAAGGATCCGACCGCCAACGGGTCGAACGCCATCAACGTCACCTATGCGGCGATGGATCCGTTCTTCGCGCTGGTGCGTTTCCTGCAGTCGGGCATGGCGCCGCCGGTGTCGAACAATTGGGGTTTCAACAACAACCCGAAGTTCGACGAGCTGGTGAAGAAGGCCCGCCAGACCTTCGAGCCGGCGGCGCGCGACGCCGCGCTCGCCGAGCTGCATGCGGCCTCGGTTGACGACGCGGCCTTCCTTTATGTCGCCCACGACGTCGCACCGCGCGCGATGAGCCCGAAGATCAAGGGCTTTGTGCAGCCGAAGAGCTGGTTCGTCGACTTCTCGCCGGTCACGGTCGCGCCGTGAGGCGCTAGTCGCGCAACAGGTGCACCCTCTCCCCTGTGGGAGAGGGTGGCTTCGCGGGAGCGAAGCCGGGTGAGGGGTTGTCTCCGCGGACACGCCTCCCTGAGATGAAATGATTGTATCCGCGGATAGAAACCCTCATCCGGCGCGCTCCGCGCGCCACCTTCTCCCACAACGGAGAAGGAAGAAAGAACGCAACGTGTTCGCCTATACGTCCAGACGGATCGTCTACGTTATTCCGATCGTGCTCAGCGTGGCGCTGGTGTGCTTCCTCCTGGTGCACATCACGCCCGGCGACCCCCTGGTCGCGGTGCTGCCGGCCGATGCCTCGCAGGAGCTTGCCGCGCAGTTGCGCACGGCCTACGGCTTCGATCGTCCGTTGCCGGTGCAATTCGGCCTGTGGCTGTGGCGCGCGATCCATGGCGATCTCGGCAATTCGATCGCGACCGGGCGGCCCGTACTGACCGAGGTGATGCGCGCCGTCGGCAACACCGTGATGCTGGCGATCGCGGCCGCGATGATCGGCTTTACGCTCGGCCTGCTGTTCGGCCTGATCGCCGGCTATTTCCGCGACACCTGGGTCGACAAGGTCGCGACCTCGGTTGCGATAGCCGGCGTGTCGCTGCCGCATTACTGGCTCGGCATGGTGCTGGTCATCATCTTCTCGGTGCAGCTCAACTGGCTGCCAGCGGTCGGCGCAGGTCCCGGCGGATCCGGCGCCTGGGCGTGGGACTGGGAGCATCTGCGCTATCTGGTGCTGCCGGCGATCACGACCTCGGTGATCCCGATGGGTATCGTCACCCGCACGGTGCGCGCGCTGACCGGCGACATCCTGAGCCAGGACTTTGTCGAGGCGCTGCGCGCCAAGGGCCTGCGCGAGACCGAGGTGTTCCGCCACGTCGTCAAGAATGCGGCGCCGACCGCGCTCGCGGTGATGGGTCTGCAGCTCGGCCATATGCTGGGCGGCTCGATCCTGATCGAGACCGTGTTCTCCTGGCCGGGGTCAGGTCTGCTCCTGAACTCGGCGATCTTCCAGCGCGATCTGCCGTTACTGCAGGGCACGATCCTGGTGCTGGCGCTGTTCTTTGTGCTGCTCAATCTCCTGGTCGACATCGCGCAGGCCGCGATCGATCCGCGCATCAAGCGGAGCTAACCATGAGTGCGATGTCAGATACTGCATTACAGGCCGCTCCCGCGAGCAAGGCGCGCGGCTATTGGGCGACGGTTGCCCGCCGCATCAGGCGCGACAAGGTCAGCATGGCCTGTGCCATCATCCTGGTGCTGATCTTTGCCTCGGCGCTGCTGGCGCCGTGGCTGCATCTCGCCGATCCCTATCAGGGGTCGATGATCCGCCGTCTCCGCCATATCGGCACGCCGGGCTATCCGCTCGGCACCGACGAGCTCGGCCGCGACATGCTGGCGCGGCTGATCTATGGCGGGCGGCTGTCGCTGGTCATTGGCATCCTGCCGGTGATCTTCGCGTTCGTGATCGGCACTTCGCTCGGCCTCGTCGCCGGCTATGTCGGCGGCAAGCTCAACACCGCGATCATGCGCACGGTCGACGTGTTCTACGCCTTTCCCTCGGTGCTGCTGGCGATCGCGATCTCGGGTGCGCTCGGCGCCGGCATCACCAATTCGATCGTGTCGCTGACCATCGTGTTCGTGCCGCAGATCACCCGCGTCGCCGAAAGCGTCACCACCGGCGTCCGCAACATGGATTTCGTCGAGGCGGCGCGCGCGTCCGGCGCCGGCCCCTTCACCATCATGCGCGTGCACATGCTCGGCAATGTGCTGGGCCCGATCTTCGTCTACGCCACCGGCCTGATCTCGGTGTCGATGATCCTTGCGGCCGGTCTCTCGTTCCTTGGGCTCGGCACCAAGCCGCCGGAGCCGGAATGGGGCTTGATGCTGAACACGCTGCGCACCGCGATCTATGTCAATCCGTGGGTCGCGGCGTTGCCGGGTGCGATGATCTTCGCGGTCTCGATCTGCTTCAACCTGCTCAGCGACGGCATGCGCAGCGCCATGGACATCAGGAATTAGAGCATGAGCGACGCCAATCTCTCCGTCGATATGCTGGAGCCGGTCGCCGACCTCGGCGGCGCCGCGCAGCCGCTGCTGCAGGTCAAGGGACTGACCAAGCACTTCCCGGTGCGCGGCGGCCTGTTCAGTCCGCGCAAGACCGTGCGCGCCGTCGACGACGTTACCTTCGCGGTCATGAAGGGTGAGACCGTCGGCATCGTCGGCGAATCCGGCTGCGGCAAATCGACCACCGCGCGGCTGTTGATGCATCTGATGGCGCGCGATGCCGGCGATATCATCTATGACGGGCGGCAGGTCGGCCCGTCGCTCTCGCTGCGCGATCTGCGGCGCGGGGTGCAGATGGTGTTCCAGGACAGCTACGCCTCGCTCAACCCGCGCCTCACCATCGAGGAATCGATCGCCTTCGGGCCAAAGGTCCACGGCATGGCCGACGACACGGCGCGGACGCTGGCGCGCGAGCTGCTCGGCAAGGTCGGCTTGCGGCCGGAGATTTTTGCCAACCGCTATCCGCACGAGGTGTCCGGCGGCCAGCGCCAGCGCGTCAATATCGCGCGCGCGCTCGCGCTGTCGCCGCGGCTCGTGATCCTCGATGAAGCGGTTTCCGCGCTCGACAAATCGGTCGAGGCGCAGGTGCTCAATCTGCTCGCCGACCTCAAACGCGAATTCGGCCTCACGTACCTGTTCATCAGCCACGATCTCAACGTCGTCCGCTACATCTCCGACCGCGTGCTGGTGATGTATCTCGGCGAGGTCGTCGAACTGGGCCCGGTCGATGCGGTCTGGGACGCGCCGGCGCATCCCTATACCCGCGCGCTGCTGGCAGCGATGCCGTCATCCGATCCCGACAAGCGCACCGAGGTGCCGCCGATCTCGGGCGATCCGCCCAATCCGATCGATCCGCCGTCGGGCTGCCGGTTTCACACCCGTTGCCCGTTTGCGGAGCCGCTCTGCGCAAACGACACGCCAAAACTCAGCGATCTCGATACAATGGGCCATCAAGCGGCGTGCTACATGGCCATTCCCGGCTCGGGGCACAGCCGCGCGCCGGCAAAAGCAAAAGGAGAAAACGCGGCATGACCAGACCCACTCCCAAGGACGTCAAGGTGATCGCGCACGTCGCCGACGTGCCCGCCGACGACGACGTCGCTACCCGGATCGCCAATTCGATCGGGCCGGCATTCGACGGCTTCGCACCGATCTCCGGCACGCTGCCCTTCGATCTCGAACCCGCGAGCTTCCTGCTGGCGCAGATCGCGCAGAAGATCGAGAAGGTGTCGAAATGAGCTCTGAACCGGCCCTGATGACGCTGACCGCGGTCGCCAAGGCGATTGCCGACAAGAAAGTTTCCTCGCATGAGGTGACGCGCGCCGTGCTGCATCGCATTGCGGAATGGCAGCCGCGCCTCAACGCCTATATGGCTGTTGAATCCGAGCAGGCGCTGGCCGCCGCCACCGAGGCCGATGCCGCGCTCGCCAAGGGCAATAGTCGCGGTGCGCTGCATGGCGTGCCGCTGGCGCACAAGGACATGTATTACGACGCCGGCAAGGTCGTGACCTGCGGCTCGCTGATTCGTCGCGACTTCGTGCCGAAGACGACTGCGACCGCCCTGCAGCGGCTCAAGGATGCCGGACAGGTCCGCCTCGGCTCGTTGCAGATGGTCGAGTTCGCCTATGGGCCGACCGGCCACAACGTGCATTACGGCGCGGTGCGCAATCCCTGGAACACCGAGCACATCACCGGCGGCTCGTCGTCGGGCTCGGGCTCGGCGGTCGCCGCGCGGCTCACCTTCGCGGCGCTCGGCTCCGACACCGGCGGTTCGGTGCGCATGCCCGCGCATTTCTGCGGCGTCACCGGCCTGAAGACGACGGTCGGCCGCGTCAGCCGCGCCGGCGCGATGCCGCTGTCGCAGTCGCTCGATACGGTCGGCCCACTGGCGCAGACCGCGGAGGACTGCGCGCTGCTGCTCGGCCTGATGGCTGGGGCGGACCCGGAGGACCTGACAGCGTCGACGCAGCCGGTGCCCGACTACTTGGCCGCGACCAAGCAGTCGCTGAAGGGTCTGAAGATCGGCGTCCCGACGTCGTTCTATGTCGACGACCTCGACCCTGAGGTGGCGCGTATCCTCGACGAGACCATCGCCACCTTGAAGAAAGAGGGCGCCGAGATCGTCAAGGTCGAGTTGCCCGATCAGCGCCAGCTCTCCTCGGCATCGCAACTGGTGCTCGCGGTCGAGGCTGCCGCCTTCCACAAGCGCTGGATGATCGAGCGGCCGCAGGATTACGGCGCGCAGGTCTTGATGCGGCTGCAGAACGGCCTGACCGTTCCGGCGGTCACCTATCTTGAGGCGATGCGCTGGCGCGGCCCCGCGCTCGCCGCGCACAACGCGGCGGTCAACGGGGTCGATGCGGTCATTGCGCCGTCGTCGCCGGTGCCGGCGCCCACGATTGCCGAGAGCGATGTCGGCAATGGTCCGGGCGCCGACGCGGTGCTGCAGCGGCTGACGCGCTTCACCCGCCCGGTCAACTATCTCGGCCTGCCGTCGCTCTCGATTCCCTCCGGCTTCACCAAGACGGGTCTGCCGGTCGGCATGCAACTGATCGGCCGCTCCTTCGAGGAAGCGGTTCTGCTCCGGATCGGCGCCGCCTTCCAGCGCGCGACCGATTTCCACGCCAGGGTGCCCAAGCTCGCATGACCAACCTCGTCGAGATCAACAACCTCAACATCCGCTTCACCGGCGATCGCACGGTCCATGCCGTGAACGATCTCAGCCTGTCGCTCGGCGAGGGCGAGGTGTTGGGGCTGCTCGGCGAGTCCGGCTCGGGCAAGAGCGTGACGCTGCGCGCGTTGATGCGGCTGTTGCCGAAGAAGCGCACACAGATCTCCGGCAGCGTCAAGGTGCTGGGCCAGCAGGTGCTGGCGATGGACGACGAGGCGCTGTCCGCATTCCGCGGCCAGACCGTCTCGATGATCTTCCAGGAGCCGGCGCTGGCGCTCGATCCGGTCTACACCATCGGCCGCCAGATCGCGGAGACGGTGATGCGCCACGAGGGCAAGAGCGAGCGCGAGGCGACGGCCCGCGCGCTTGAAATGCTCGAGGTGGTGCGGATCCCCTCCGCGAAGCGGCGGCTGGACTCCTATCCGCACGAGATGTCGGGCGGCATGCGCCAGCGTGCGATGATCGCGCTGGCGCTGGCCTGCAAGCCGAAGATCCTGCTCGCGGACGAGCCGACCACGGCGCTCGATGCCACCGTGCAGATCCAGATCCTGCTGCTGCTGCGCGAGTTGCAGCGCGAGTTCGGCATGTCGGTGATCTTCGTCACCCACGACATTGGCGTCGCGATCGAGATCTGCGACCGCGTCGCGGTGATGTATGCCGGCCAGATCGTGGAGCAGGGCGCCCTGCGCGACATCGTGCGCTCGCCGGTGCATCCCTATGCAAAGGGTTTGCTGGCCTCGACCATTCACGGCGCGATGCGCGGCCAGCGGCTGGAGACGATCCCGGGCACGCCGCCTTCGCTCGATCACGCGCCGTCCAGTTGCTCCTTCGCACCGCGCTGCAAGTTCGCCGAGCCGCGCTGCAGCGAGCGCTTGCCGCCGGTCGTGCAGGTCGCGCCCGGCCGTTTGGCACGGTGCATCCTGGCCGAGCCGGCGCCCGCCACGGTTTAGTCTAGCTCGCGCGAGCGACCGCGTCCGTGATCCAGCGCCGCACCGCGGCGATGCGGCGGTCCCGCGCCTGCTCGGTGCGGGAGACCAGGTAGATCGTCTCGCTGTATGCGGCCTCGAACGCAAACGGCGCCACCAGCCGCTTGCCGAAGCCCGGCCGCGCCTTGATCAGGGGCGCGATCGCAATCGCGACGCCGAGCCCGTGTTCGGCGGCCTCCAGCATCGCCGGCACGCTGTCGAGCCACAAATGTCCGCGCGGAGCGAGATTCGGCAGCCCGGCCTCCTTCAGCCAGGCCGGCCACGCCCGCGGCTGCGTCGTGACATGGATCAGCACCTCGCGCGACAGGTCTGCAGGGGTCCGAAGACCTGCCTTGACCAGTGCCGGCGTACAGACCGGCATTCCTTTGACCTGCACCAGCGGCTCGACCTTCAGTCCGGCGGCGTGTTCCCGTCCGTAGCGGATCGCGACATCAACGCGCGAACTGTTGAAGTCGGCATATTGGTGGGTGGCCTCGATCCGCAGCGTCAGTTGCGGATGGCGCCGCTTGAACTCCGGCAGCGCCGGCAGCAGCACGGCGCTGGTGAAGAACGGCAATGAGCTGATCCAGAGCTCGCCGCCGGCCTCGCCGCGTTGCCGCAGCATGTCACGGCTCGCCTCCTGCAGCGTCGCCAGCGCGGCCGACACTTTTGCAAGGTAGCGCTCGCCGTCGTCGGTCAATCGCACCTGGCGCGCGCCGCGGACGAACAGCCTGGTGCCGAACTGCTCTTCCAGCCCGCGGATCTGATGGCTGATCGCCGACGGGCTCAGCGACAGGTCGCGCGCGGCGCGCCGGAAGCTGAGTTGCGTGGCCGCGCGCTCGAAGGCGAGCAGCGCCGGCAGCGGCGGGATCGCCCGCGGATCGGGGGCATCCAATGGGTGAATCCTGCTCACCTGAAGTGATGAATGGCCTTTTGTCATAGCCGCTATTCTTGGATCAGATTGGCCGAACGCTCAATCCTGCTCATCTCAGGGATCATTCGCCTTGGCCATCTTCGAACCGCTCGCCACGCCCCACCACTGGAAGCCGGCAGCGCTGGCGGCCGGGCCGTTCACCGGCCTTCAGGGCGGCGCGGTCGCAAGCCTGCTGACCGGCGAGGTCGAGGCCATGGCCGCCGCGCGCAATTGGGGCACCGCGATCTCGGCGGCGGCCTGGTTCCTGCGGCCGACGCCAATGGCGGAACTGCGCACGCACGTTACCGTGGTGACCGAAGGCGGCCGGGTCAGCGTGGTCGACAACACGCTCTGGCCGGCCGGTGAGGAGCAACCCTGCGCGACGGTGCGCGTGACGCTGTCGCGCGAGCGTGCCGTCGAGGTCCCGGGGTTTTACGGGAGCGCAGCCGATCCGGTGGATCCCACGGCATTTCCGTTGCGCAACCTGCGCGCCGGCCATGGCCATGGCCGCAGCTGGTTCATGGATGCGATGGAAGCCCGCGCCGGCGGCGATACCGCCTGGTTTCGCTTGCATCACGCCGTAATTGCGGACGCCGGTCCGCTGGCGCGGGTGCTCGGCCCGGCTGATTGGACCCACGGCATCGCGCGCCCGGTCCAGAACGTGGTGGCCGACCCCAATCCGAACCTCGCGGTGCAGCTGTTCAGGCCGCCGCGGGGCGCGTGGATCGGCGTTCGCGCCGAGGCCCGCTGGCGGCCGGAGGCCGGGCTCGGCGTCGGCAGCGGGGTATTGCTCGACGTGGATGGCGAGATCGGCCGGGTCTCGATGTCGGTCATTCTCGTGCCGTTTCCGAGAAGCGCGCCCGCGCAGGGCCAGGGTTCCGCGGCCGGTTAACCCTAATTATTCCGTCAACTGTCGGTGCGATCACAAAATTAGGCCGCGAACCATGCTTTGGTTCACGCGACTTAAAATGGACGGTGGTCGCAAACGTCTATACAACGTGGTGATCACGTAACTCTTTTGTTTTGCAGAGATCAGTTTTTATGGCAGCCGCGCCCGCTGTCCGGCGTTCCGAACTGGCTGAGGCGCTGCGCGCTTGCCGCAGCGCTTTTATCGGCGTCGGCCTCATCAGTTGCATGATCAACCTGCTCTACCTGACAGGTTCGATGTTCATGCTGCAAGTCTACGACCGGGTGCTGCCGAGCCGCAGCGTTCCCACCCTGGTCGGCCTCGTGGTCATCGCCGCGGTCCTCTACATCGCCCAGGGCGTGCTCGACCTGCTGCGCGGACGGATCCTCGGCCGCGTCGGCACCTCACTCGACGAAGCGCTCAACGCGCGGGTGTTCGACACCGTCGTGCGGCTGCCGCTGATGGCCGGCAATCGCAGCGAGGGCCTGCAGCCGCTGCGCGACCTCGACAATGTGCGCTCCTTCCTCGGCAGCATGGGTCCCGGCGCGTTCTTCGATCTGCCCTGGCTGCCGTTCTACATGGTGATCTGCTTTGCCTTCCATTGGCTGCTTGGCGTCACGGCGCTGGTCGGCGCGATCATCCTGGTGACGTTGACGCTGATCACCGAATATTTGTCGCGCACGCCGGCCAAGGAAGCGATGACGCTCGCGGCGCGGCGCAACGATCTCGCCGCCTCCAGCCGCCGCAATGCCGAGGTGCTGGTGGCGATGGGCATGGCCGGCCGCATGAACAGGCGCTGGAACGAGGCCAACGAGGAATATCTGTCCGGCAACCAGCATGCGAGCGACGTCACCGGCGGGCTCGGTGCGGTCGCCAAGGTGCTGCGCATGATGCTGCAGTCCGCCGTGCTCGCGGTCGGCGCCTATCTCGTGATCCATCAGGAGGCCACCGGCGGCATCATCATCGCCGGCTCGATCCTGAGCGCGCGGGCACTGGCGCCGGTCGATCTCGCGATCGCGCATTGGAAGGGCTTCGTCGCCGCCCGGCAGAGCTGGCATCGGCTCAACCGCCTGCTGCAGCAGATGCCGGCGCGTCCCGAGCAGACCCTGTTGCAGGCGCCGGAGAAGAAGCTCTCGGTCGAAGCCGTGACCATGGTCGCGCCGGGCGATCAGCGCGCCATCGTGCAGGACATCACCTTCGCCGTCGAGGCCGGCAGCGGCGTCGGCGTGATTGGCCCGAGCGGCTCCGGCAAGTCGTCGCTGATCCGGGCGCTGGTCGGCGTCTGGCTGCCGGCGCGGGGCAAGGTACGGCTCGACGGCGCCGCGCTCGACCAGTGGTCGTCGGACCAGCTCGGCCGTCATGTCGGCTATTTGCCGCAGGACGTCGAACTGTTCGCCGGTACGGTCGCGCAGAACATCTGCCGGTTCGATCCCGACGCCAAGTCCGACGGCATCATCGCGGCGGCCAAGGAGGCCGGCGTGCATGAGATGATCATCAAGATGCGCGAGGGCTACGACACCCAGGTCGGCGAACAGGGCACTGCGCTCTCCGCCGGCCAGGCGCAACGCGTGGCGCTGGCGCGTGCGCTGTACGGCAATCCGTTCCTGATCGTGCTGGATGAGCCGAACTCCAATCTCGACAGCGAAGGCGACGAGGCGCTGACCCGCGCGGTGCGCGGCGCCCGTGAGCGCGGCGCGGTCGTCATTGTGGTTGCGCACCGGCCGATCGGCATCGAGGGCGTCGATCATCTGCTGGTGCTGAAGGACGGACGCATGCAGACCTTCGGGCCGAAGGAAGCCGTGCTCGCGCAGGTGCTGCAGCGCGCCGCGCCGCCGGTGCCGACGCCGATCAAGATCGTCGCGGATGCGGGAGCCGCCAAGTCATGACCGATCAACCGCGCAACGCACATCGCTCGATCCGCAAGCATCTGATCGTCGGCCTCGTCGTGGTTCTGGTCCTGGGCGGCGGCGTCGGCGGCTGGGCCGCGACGGTGCCGATCTCCGGCGCGCTGATCGCGCCGGGCTCCGTGGTGGTCGAATCCAACGTCAAGAAGGTGCAGCATCCGACCGGCGGCGTCGTCGGCGAAGTCCGGGTGCGTGACGGCGACGTGGTCAAGGCGGGCGACATCGTCGTGCGCCTCGACGAGACCGTCGTGAAGGCCAGCCTTGCCATCGTGGTCAAGACGCTGAACGGGCTCTATGCGCGGGCGGCCCGACTCGAGGCCGAGCAGCAGGGCCGCGACAAGATCGTCTTTCCGCCGCAGCTCACCGAGCAGGCCAAGGATCCCGACGTTCGCGACATCATGGCGAGCGAAACCAAGCTGTTCGAGGTGCGGGTCAATGGCCGCACCGGTCAAAAAGCGCAGCTGCGCGAGCGCGTCACCCAGCTTAACGAGGAGATCTCGGGGCTTGAGGCGCAGGAGAAGTCCAAGGACAAGGAAATCGAGCTGGTGAAGACCGAACTGGTCGGTGTTCGCCAGCTTTACGAGCAGCATCTGGTGCAGCTCACCCGCCTGACCACACTGGAGCGCGACGCGGCGCGGCTCGCCGGCGAGCGCGCGCAATACATCGCCTCGCGCGCGCAGGCCAAGGGCAAGATCACCGAGACCGAGTTGCAGATCATCCAGGTCGACAAGGACATGGTCTCGGAGGTCTCGAAGGACCTGCGCGAGGCCAACGACAAGATCGGCGAGTTCGTCGAGCGCAAGGTGACCGCCGAGGACCAGCTCCGCCGTATCGATATCCGCGCACCACAGGACGGCGTGGTGCTGCAGTCGACCGTGCACACCGTCGGCGGCGTCATTACCGCGGGCGACGCCATCAT
Source organism: Bradyrhizobium sp. UFLA01-814 (assembly GCF_046718885.1). NCBI lineage: Bacteria > Pseudomonadati > Pseudomonadota > Alphaproteobacteria > Hyphomicrobiales > Nitrobacteraceae > Bradyrhizobium > Bradyrhizobium sp. UFLA01-814. The sequence continues at coordinate 16,594 of NZ_JAQOSR010000031.1, forward strand.
GATGATCGTGCCGAAGGCCGATGATCTGTCGGTCGAGGCCAAGGTCAATCCGCAGGACATCGACAAGCTGCAGGTCGGACAGAAGACCGTGCTGCGGCTCTCCGCCTTCAACCAGCGCACCACGCCGGAGCTGAACGGCGTCGTCACCCGCGTCTCCGCCGACGTCACCACCGACCAGCGCACCGGGCAGAGCTACTACACCATCCGCGTCTCGATGCCGCCGGAAGAAGTCGCGCGCCTCGGCAGCGAGGTGAAGATCATCCCGGGTATGCCGGTGGAAGCCTTCGTCCAGACCGGCGACCGCACCATGCTGTCCTATCTGATGAAGCCGATGAGCGACCAGTTCATGCGCTCGTTCCGCGAGAAGTAGGTTCTCGCGTTACCGCTTTCGTAGCCCGGATGGAGCGAAGCGAAATCCGGGAACAGTCGTGCTGCGGATATAGCCGCCCCGGATTGCGCTTCGCTTCATCCGGGCTACGCCGTCTTCGTCAGGTTGCAGGCTCTTTCCTTGCGTCGTCCCTGCGAAAGCAGGGACCCATAACCACAGGATCGAGTTGTTGAAGCAGGCTGTGGCTCGAGCGGACCATCGTCAATGGCCATCGGTGGTTATGGGTCCCGGGTCGCGCTTCGCTTGCCCGGGACGACAGCGGAGATTTATTGCGACAAGTTCTTCAACAACAGCTCCAGCGCCGCCTTCGCAAATGCCTGCATGTTCGCCTGCCGGTCGCTGCTGGCGGTCTCCAGCGTGATTACCTGCTGCCGGGGGCCGGCGACCGCCATGCAGCTGTGACCGGCGGCATCGCCGTAGCGGTTGCCGGTCGGGCCGGCGGCACCGGTCTCCGACAATCCCCAATCGGTTGCGAGGCGCTCGCGAATCTGCCGCGCTAGCAATTGCGCGTAGGGTTCCGACGACGAACGGAGCCCGCGCATGGCATCGTCGGAAATATCCATCAGCGCGCGCCGCGCGTCGCGCGTGTAGATCACGCCGCCGCCGAGGAAATAGGCCGACGCGCCGGGAACCGCGAGCAGCGATGCGGAGATCAGTCCGCCGGTTGAGGATTCCGCGACCGCAATCGTCTGCTTGTTCGCGATCAGCTTTGCGGCGACCTGTTCGGCGATGGATGTGAGCGCGTTCATCGGCCTTCTTCCTCGTTGCTTGCCATGAAAATCCCGTGGGGCGTTCTGCCTTCCTAGCACAGCACGCAGGCCCTTGCCGAGTTGCAGGCCGCGGCATGGCCTGCTTGAATGCGAGCCAAGAACCAAGCGCCGCCCGACAAGCTTGTCGTAAGAGCGTGCGCGGAGGAAACATCATGACGTCGCCGATCGCGGGCGGCGTGGATTGCGATCTGCATCCCGCCGTACCTCACCTCACCAGCCTGCTGCCGTACATGAACGACTACTGGCGTGACCAGGTGACGACGCGCGGCATGACCGACCTGATCTCGCAATCCTATCCGACCAATTCGCCGATCGCGTCGCGGCCGGACTGGCGTCCCGCGCAAGGCAAGCCGGGCTCGAGCCTTGCGGACATGCAGCGCCAGGCGCTCGACCGGTTCGGCACGGCCTACGGCATCTGCAATCCGCTTTACGGCGTGCAGATGGTGTTCTCCGAGGACATGGCCGATGCGTTCTGCCGCGCGCTGAACGACTGGCTGGTCAAGGAATGGCTCGACAAGGACGATCGCCTGCGCGGCTCGATCGTGATCCCGGTGCAGAGCATCGAAAAGGCGGTCGCCGAGATCGAGCGCTGTGCGCAGGACAGGCGTTTCGTGCAGGTGCTGATGCTCGTGATGGGCGACATGCCGCTCGGCAAGCGTCACTACTGGCCGATCTACGCCGCGGCCGAACGGCTCGGCCTGCCGGTCGGCATCCATGCCGGCAGCGCCTATCACAATCCGCCGACCTCGGTCGGCTGGGGTTCCTATCACATCGAGGATTATGTCGCGCAGGCGCAGGCGTTCCAGACCCAGCTCACCAGCCTGATCGTCGAGGGCGTGTTCGCGCGCCATCCGAACCTGAAGATGGTGATGCTGGAGTCCGGCTTCACCTGGCTGCCGCCATTCCTGTGGCGGCTGCACAAGTTCTGGCGCGGCGTGCGCATGGAGACCCCGTGGGTCGACCGCGCGCCGCTGGAGATTGTGCGCAGCAACATCCGCTTCTCGCTGCAGCCGATCGATGCGCCGCCGGACGGAGACACGCTGAACCGCCTGTTCGACCATATGCAGTCGGACGAATTGATCCTATTCTCGTCAGACTATCCGCATTGGCAGTTCGATGGTGACGAGGTGCTGCCGCAGGGGTTGTCGCAGGATCTGGTGCGCAAGATCATGATCGATAATCCGCATGCGACCTATGGCCGGCTCAAGGTGAAGGAGATGACGCCATGAACATCCAGCTTCGCGAGCGCCCCGAAACCGCGTCGCCGACGAGCATCAAGACCGCGATCGCCGACTGCGACATCCATCCGGCCCGCGCCACCAAGGACGAGCTGTATCCTTATCTCGAAAAGCGCTGGCATGCGCATCTCGAGACCTTCGGCGTCCATGCCTATCAGGGCATGATGGAAGGCCCGCCCTATCCGAAGGCGCAGCCGAATGCGTCGCGCCGCGATGCCTATCCGCCGGAAGGCGGCCCGCAGGGCTCGTCGCTGTCCTTCATGCAGAAGCAGCACCTCGATCCCAACAATGTCGCGCTCGGCGTGCTCAACCCGCTCAACACCGGGCAGGGCATCCGCAACCAGGATCTCGCCGGCGCGATCTGCTCGGCCATCAACGACTGGCAGATCGAGAAATGGACCAGCAAGGATTCCCGACTGAAAGGCTCGGTCGTCGTCGCCAATGAGGATGGCGTGTCAGCCGCCGCCGAAATCCGCAAGCGCGCAGGCGACACAAATTTCGTCCAGGTGCTGCTGCTCAGCCGCAATGTCGAGCCGCTCGGCCAGCGTCGCTACTGGCCGATCTATGAGGCGGCACAGGAAGCCGGCCTTCCGATCGGCGTGCACGCCTTCGGCTTCGGCGGCAACCCGATCACCGCGTCGGGATGGCCGAGCTACTATATCGAGGAGATGGTCGGGCATTCGCAGTGCCAGCAGACCGCGCTGGCGAGCCTCGTGCTCGAAGGCGTGTTCGAGCGTTTCCCGAAATTGAAGATGGTGATGGTCGAGGCCGGGTTCGGCTGGGCCCCATCGCTGGCCTGGCGCCTCGACAAGGTGTTTGCGCGGCTGCATACCGAAGTGCCGCATCTGAAGCGCAAGCCGTCGGAATATATCCGCGACCACATCTGGTGGACGACGCAGCCGATGGAGGATCCGGAGAGCCGCGACCATTTGTTCCAGACCATCGAGTGGATCGGCTGGGACAGATTGTTGTTCGCGACCGATTACCCGCATTGGGATTACGACGAGCCGTCGCGCGTGCTGCCGGCCGGCGTCAGCGATGCCAATCGCCAGGCGTTCTATCTCGACAACGCCAGGCAGCTGTACGGTATCGCATGATCCGAAAAAGTGGGAACCGGTTTTTCGAATCAGATCATGCGTGAGAACGATTGATGGCGCGGCATGTGATCGCCCCGGTGGACGAGCTGCCGCCGGGTTCGCGAAAATTCCTCGAGATCGACGGACGGCCGATCGCGATCTTCAACGTCAAGGGCGAGTTCTTCGGCCTGCTGAACCGCTGCCCGCATCAGGGCGCGGCGCTGTGCGAGGGGCCGCTGATCGGGCTCGCCTCATCGTCCGATCCCGGCGAGATCGAATACACCAAGCTCGGTGAGATCCTGCGCTGCCCCTGGCACGGCTGGGAGTTCGACATCCGCACAGGCCAGTCCTATTGCGACCCGCGCCGCTTCCGCGTGCGCGCCTATCCGGTCAGCGTCGAGCCGGGCACCAATGTGGTGAAGGGGCCGTATGTCGCCGAGACCATCAAGGTCGCGGTAGAGAGCGACTACGTGGTGGTGGATTTGTAGCCGCGACCGTCCCGAAATCCTGTTCACCGGAGATGGCAATCGGTGAGCGCCGTGCAAAGCATCCTCTTGCGTGCGTTTGGCCGTCCTCGGGGTCTCCTGGGCAGGCTCGGCGGCATGATCATGGCGCGCACCAATGCCGATTGCGGCGCGTGGGTCGCAGATCGCCTCGAGGTCGGACCGGACGATAGCGTGCTCGAGGTCGGGTTTGGTCCGGGCGTCGTCCTTCAACGCCTGTCGACATTGGTGCCGGCGGCACGCGTCGCGGGCATTGATCCGTCGCAGGAGATGGTCGGGCAAGCTCGCGCCCGGAACGCGGCCGCGATCGAGGATGGTCGTGTCGAGCTTCGGCTTGGCTCCGTGGAGCGCATGCCATTCGATGCGGACAGCTTCGACAGCGTGCTGGCGATCAACTCGATGCAAGTCTGGCCGGACGCCGTCGCCGGGCTACGGGAGGTCCGGCGCGTGATGAAGCCGAGCGGCAGGATCGCACTCGGCTTTACGCGCTACTCCGGACAGCCCAAGGAAGGGGTCGCGGAAAAGATGACAGCAGCCGGCTTCACGCAGGCTCAGCTGGTCGAGACAAATGAGTGGTTCTGTGTTCTGGCGACAAAGCCCGATGCAGGATGAATTCGTAAGCCGGGCTACGCTGCGTTAACCCACCACCATTCATTCGGCCATCGTCTGCCGTTCGCGCGCATAGCGCACCAGCGCGACGAAGCGGTAGATGCCGTGCACGAATTTGCCGTAGGGCATGGTGATGAACAGCGCGAACACCACGCCGAGATGCAGCGCCAGCAGCGGGCCCATCGCGGCGGTCTCGCGCCACAGCAGCAGGGCGAGGCCGGTGATGCTGGTCAAGAACAGCATCAGGATGAACGCGGTATCCATGCCCATGCGCTGTTCGTCGACCAGCACGCGGTCGCGCTTCCATTTTTCGCTGAGCAGACCGAGTGGGCCGACCACGAGCCCGATTCCGCCGAGCGTACCGAGCACGACGGGCAGGTCCCACCACGCATAGGGCGCCTCGCGCGCCAAGAGGTAATGATACAGCGTGCCGACGCAGGTCGCGGCGAAGCACAGGATGAAGCCGTAGAACGTGAAGTGGTGATACAGCTTGCGGCGGTCGGTCGGCTGGTCGTCCTCGTTGAAGCAGCCGACACCGCCGCCGTCGAGATAGCGCAGCTCGCCGGCGTCGCGGACCGCCTGCAACAGCGCCTTCGCATCCGTCGTCATGCCGACCGGCTCGCCGATGTCGCGCCAGAACGCGCGCACGCCCATCACCAGCGCCAGGATCGCGTAGAGCAGGGCCAAGCCGAACAGCAGCGCCATCGCGTTGTGCGGAATCAATTTATAGAACGCGCCGGGACCGGTGTGGATGCCGGTGAGCACGCCGCGATCATTGATCGCGGCGAAGCCGAAGATGAAGGCGGCGACGCTGAGCGCTGCGATCAGGCTGATGACGAGGCCGTTGCGCGCGAACGCGCCGGCAAAGGCGCGCGGCCAAGCATAGGCGGCATAGGATTCGGCGCGCGCGACCGCAAGCGTCTTCGGTACATTGACGTTGAATTCGTGCGGCGGCGAGAACTGGCAGTCGGTGTAGCAGGCGCCGCAGCCATGGCAGAGGTTGGCGAGGTAGTTGAGATCGCCGTCGGAGAAGGCGCGGCGCATCTCCATCGCGGGAAACACCGCGCACAGGCCCTCGCAATAGCGGCAGGAATTGCACACCGTCATCAGACGGTCGGCTTCCTGCAAGATCCTCGTCCCGTGCATCGCGTCAGTCCCGCCTTCAGTTCCGCGCATTCTTGGCTGCTTCCCGGCCAGCGACGCGGCCGAACACGCTGCCGATGGTCATGCCGATGCCGGCGGCATAGCCCTTGCCGAGCACGTTGCCGGCCATGATCTCGCCGGCGGCGAACATGTTGGCGGACGGCTTGCCGTCCTTCATCAGCATCCGCGCCTCTCTGTTCACGCGGGTGCCGAGATAGGTGAAGGTGATGCCCGGCCGCACCGGATAGGCGAGATAGGGCGGCGTCTCGATCCGGCGCGCCCAATGCGTCTTCGGCGGCGTGATGCCTTGGGTAGCGCAGTCATCGAGGATGGTGTGGTCGAAGGTGCCGGGCGGCACTGCGGCGTTGAACTCGGTGATGGTCTTTTCCAGCGCGGCCGCGTCGAGCTCGAGCTTGCCGGCGAGCTCGGCAATCGTCGCGCCCGCGATCGGCGGAAACAGCGTCGGCATGAAGCTCGTCACCACAGTCGAGTCGAAGATGATGTAGGCGATCTGGTCCGGCTGCGCGGCGACCAGCCGGCCCCAGATCGCATAGCGCTTCGGCCAGATGTCCTCGCCCTCGTCGTAGAACCGTTCGGCATGCTTGTTGACGACGATGCCGAACACGACCGAGTCGTGGCGCGTGATGATGCCGCCGTCGAATTTCGGCGCGCGCGCATCGATCGCCACCGCATGGCATTGCGTCGGATCGCCGATCTCCTGCACGCCCTTGGCGAGCAGCATCTTGAGGATCGCGCCGCGATTATAGGGCGTGCCGCGGATCAGGAAATTGTCGGCCGCATCGCCCCAAGACTCCTTCAGCCATTCGATGTTGGCCTCGAAGCCGCCGGCGGCCGCGACCAGGGTCGAGGCGCGGACTTCGGTCTTGCCGCCGACCGGTTGCTTCAGCTGCGCCGAAAGGAACATGCCGTCCTCGACCGTGAGGTCGATGACCTCGGCATCGTAGAGGATGTCGACGCCGAGCTCCTCGGCAGTGCGATAGAGCGCGTTCAGCATCGCGCGGCCGCCGCCGAGGAAGAACGAGTTGGTGCGGCCAAGACTCAGCGTGCCGCCGAGCGACGGCTGCCAGCGCACGCCCTGTTCGACGATCCAGTTCAGGATGTCCTTGGATTCGTGGATCATGAAGCGGGCCAGTTCCTCGTCGGTCTGGCCGCCGGTCACCAGCAGCAAATCGTTCCAGAACTCGTCCTCGGTGTAGGGACCGGTGAGGATTTCGGTCGCCGCGTCATGGGCGCAGCGCATGTTGCGGGTGTGGCGGGTGTTGCCGCCGCGATAGAACTTCGGGGCGCCTTCCAGCACCAGCACCGAGGCGCCGGCGCGCCGTGCGCTGATCGCAGCGCACAGCGCGGCGTTGCCGCCGCCGATCACCAGGACGTCGAACCTGCGCGTCAGATCAACCATGCGCTCTTGTTATCGTTGTTGGCATGGAAAGCAACACGGCCGGGCGCATGAGCATAATCCGGAAAAGCGTGTCGCGATTTTCCAAAGAAGTCATGCCCAGCGAGCCCGCCCGGCCGCGAAGTGGAATATCAGGCCGCAACCGTCTCGCGCTGCTCGATGGTCTGGCCGTCACGATAGACGATCAGTGTGGCGACGATGCCGAGAGCTGCGGCGCACATCAGCCAGTAGCCGGGCGAAGCCTTGTCGCCGGTCTGCTGGATCAGCCAGGTCGAGGCGAACGGCGTGAAGGTGCCGAACAGCCCGGCCGCCAGCGCAAAGGCCAGCGAGAAGCAGGTGGTGCGGACATGCGCCGGCACGATCTCGACCAGGCAGCCCAGCATGGTGCCGCTGTAGACGCCGAAATAGAACGAGAACATCATCTCGACCGCCAGCATCTTCCCGAACGACGGATTGGTCACCAGCCAGTGCAGCGCCGGATAGGCCGTGATGAGGGACAGGCCGGCGATCGCCAGCAGCACCGGCTTGCGGCCGATCCGGTCGGACACCGCGCCGCCGACCGGATTCCAGATGAAGTTGGTCACCGCAACCAGCAGCGTCACCAGCAGCGCGTCCTGGGTCGAGAGCTTCAGCACGGTCTTGCCGAAGGTCGGCGTATAGACGGTGACGAAGTAGAAAGTGGTGGTGGTCAGCACCGCGATCATCATGCCGAGGACGACGATGCGCCAGTTCGCGATCGCCGAGGCAAACACCTCGCTCGCGGTCGGATGCTTCTTCATCGCGAGGAACGCCGGGGTCTCCTCCAGAGTCCGGCGCAGGAAGAAGATCACCGGGATGATCAGGCAGCCGACGAAGAACGGGATGCGCCAGCCCCAGGAGGCAACGGTCGCGGCCGGCATGCTCTCGCTGAGGACGAAGCCGAGGATCGAGGCGACGAAGATCGCGACCTGCTGGCTCGCCGACTGGAACGAGGTGTAGAAGCCGCGATTGCCGGGCGTGGCGATCTCCGCGAGATAGACCGAGACGCCGCCGAGCTCGACGCCGGCGGAGAAGCCCTGCAGCAGGCGCGCGATCAGCACGATGATCGGCGCCGCAATGCCGATGGTCGCATAGCTCGGGCAGAGCGCGATCACCACGGTGCCGATAGCCATGATCGACAGCGTCACGATCAGGCCCTTGCGGCGGCCGATGCGGTCGATATAGGCGCCGAGCACGACGGCGCCGACCGGGCGCATCAGGGCGCCGAGCCAGAACACGCCGAACGCGTTGAGCAGCGCCGCGGTCTCGTTCTCGGAGGGGAAGAACGCCTTCGCAATCGCCTGCGCATAGAAGCCGAACAGGAAGAAATCGAACTGCTCGAGGAAATTGCCGCTGGTCGCGCGCAGGATGGCGCCAAGACGCGATTTGATCTGCGGGACTTGCGATGAACTCGACTGCGACATAACGCCCTTTCCTCCCCGTGACGAAACGGCCGGCGCAAATTGTTTCGCCGGCCAAAGCAGTTAACTGCCATGTGCGGCAATTTGGCACGCCTGTCTGGCGCGACCAACCCGAAATCACGCGGGGGGCTATGGAAAAAAGCCGTAGGCGGACATCGCAGGAGCGTTTTCGAGCGAAAAGGATACCGGTTCGCGCGAATAAACCTCGTCAAAACAACGCGCTAGCGCTTCGGCTCTGGTTCAATCAGAATCGAAGCTCCGGCCGTCGTGTGCGCCGCATCAAGGCGCGGCGTGTGCCGTTGTGCCGAGCCAGTTCCGGAACGCGGAGAGCTTTGGCGTATCGGCGCGTCCCTGCGGCGAAACCAGGTAGAAGCCGGCGTCGGCTGGCAGCGCGATCTTGAAGGGAACCACGAGGCGGCCCTTGGCGATGTCGTCCTGCACATAGGAGGTGCGGCCCATCGCGACGCCGATGCCGTCGATCGCGGCCTGGATCGTCACGAACAGCAGGTCGAAGGTGACGCCGGGCTGCTTGGAAATATCGGTCGGCAGCCCCGCCGCGGTCAGCCACAGCCGCCAGTCGTCGCTGTTGGCGTTGCTGGTGTGCAGGAGCGTGTGATCCCTGAGGTCTTCAGGGCATTTCAGCGGCTTGGTTCCCTGCAGCAGCGACGGGCTGCACACCGGAAACAGCTCATCCGCCATCAGCCAGTCCGCACGCAAGCCCGCCCATTGGCCGCGGCCATAGCGGATCGCCGCGTCGACCTTGTCGCGCTGGAAGTCGACCAGGCTGGTCGAGGTGGTGATGCGAACGTCGATGCCGGAATGCGCCTCTTGGAAGGCCGACAGCCGCGGCAGTAGCCATTTGGCGGCAAGGGATGCCAGCGTCGAGACGGTCAGCACGTGATCGTCGTCCCGGCGCAATAGGCGATCAGTTGCGAGCCTGAGGTCATTGAAGGCGGCGCGGACGCCGGGAAGGTATTCGGTAGCCTCCGGCGTCAGGCTCAGCGAGCGGTTCTGGCGGATAAACAGGCGGACGCCGAGCTCCTCCTCGAGCCGCCGGATCTGATGGCTGATCGCCGTCTGCGTCACGTTCAGTTCGGACGCCGCCAGCGTGAAGCTCATATGCCGTGCGGCGGCCTCGAACGCCCTCAGGCCATTCAGCGAAGGCAGGCGGCTGGTCATCTCTTGTGCGTCTCCAAATGCATGACTTTAATTCATGCGAAACGGTACAAAGTGTCGTTTGTGAGCGGACCAAATAGCTCCGATGTTACTGCCAACAGGTTACCGACAGGAGCCGCAGATGTCCATTTTCACCCATGAATCGATGACAAATCATCATACTCCCGGATTGCTGAACCAGGTCGGCGAGACGCTGCATGTCTGGTGGGAGCGCTACGAGCGCCGCCGCGAGCTGTCGCAGTGGACCGAGCGCGATCTGCACGACATCGGCATGTCCCGCAGCGACATCGTGTTCGAGACCGAGAAGCCGTTCTGGCGGGCCTGAGAAGGGCGCCACCGCTGGCGCCGCCTCGATGAGGGGCGCCGGCTGATTTCTTCACCCGAGGAGCGTGTCATGGTTGCGCTGCATCTCGACGATCTCAAGCAATACTCTGACGTGCTGCGCGCCAAGAACGGCAGCGAGATCAAGGTGCGCTTCGTCGAGCCGCGCGACCGCGAAGAGCTGCAGAGCTACATCCGCTCGCTCTCCGCGGGGTCCCGTTACAACCGCTTCCTGGGCGCGTTGAGTGAGCTGCCGAAGACGGAGCTCGAGCGTTTCATCCATGTCGGCGAGGCTGACCGGTTCACGGTGGTCGCGACGATGCTGGTCGATGGCTTTGAGACCATCGTCGGCGAAGCCCGCTACGCCTTCCATGCCGATACGTCGAGCGTCGAGTTCGGCCTGTCGATCGATGACCGGTGGCAGGGCCACGGCATTGGCAAGGCGTTGCTGAAGAATCTCGAATGCCGCGCGGCGTCCTTCGGAGCCGAGCGCATCTTCGGCGACACGCTGCGTTCCAATGCGACGATGATCGGCCTAGCCCGCAAGTCGGGCTACGCCTTCACCCAGAGCCCCGGCGACTGGAAGCTGGTGCGCTTCGTGAAAGAGATCCACGTCGAACCGCAAGACATTCCCTGTGCCAGCTGGCGGCTTGCCGCCACTTCCCGCTTGGCCGCGATGTCCTCGCTTGCGGTTTGACTGACTGGCCCGGTTCTGGCCCCTCCAGAACCGGGCCCTTTTCTTTTTGATTGCTCCGACTCCATAGCCCGGATGAAGCGCAGCGCAATCCGGGGTCGTACCGCCGCGAGGCTTGTCCCGGATTTCGCTTCGCTTCATCCGGGCTACGAGTTCTCACCTCCCCTTGAAAAGGGGAGGTCGCTTTGCTCCTCAGAGCAAAGCGGGTGGGGATCTTCTCTCTCCCCGGCAATGGCGCGTGTGGCTGACCCCCATCCCGACCTTTCCCCCTTCAGGGGGAAGGAGAAGAGATCGCGCTCAACTCCCCCGGAACACCGGCTTCCTCTTCTCGATGAAGGCCTGCACCGCCTCCTTGTGATCGGCCGTCGTGGTGAGCCGGATCAGCCGCTCGGCCTCGTGGTCGCGCGCGGTGGCGAAGTCGAATTGCAGCGCCTCGTCGAGATTGTCCTTCATGTAGCGAAGCGCGAGCGTCGGGCCCTCGGCGATCGACTTTGCCAGCGCGAAGGCTTCGTCCTGCAGCGTTTCGTCCGGCACCACGCGGTTGACGAGGCCGATCTGCTCGCACCTCGCGGCGTCAACCTTCTCCGAAGTGAACATCAATTCGCGGGCGCGCGAGGTGCCGACCAGGCGCGTCAACAGCCAGGCCATGCCGTAATCGCCGCTCAGCGCCACGCGTAAGTAACCGGTCGAGATGAAAGCGGATTGTGCGGCGATCCGGATATCGCAGGCCATCGCGATCGCAAGGCCGGCGCCGACCGCGGGGCCGGGAAGGGCGGCAATCGTCGGCTTGCGCACCGAGGCGAGCGCGCCGGTGAGCAGGCGCTGACGCTCCTGCAAATCCGCGACCTTGTCCTCATAGGACATTTCGAGCTTCTTCTTGTCGCGATGCGCGCCCATGCCCTTGACATTGCCGCCGGCGCAGAACGCCTTGCCGGCGCCGGTGACGAGCAGCACGCCGACCTCGGGATTCTCTCCGCAGGTCCGGATCATGGTGCGCAGCGCCGGCGTCAAGGTATCCGACAGCGAGTTGCGGGCATCCGGGCGGTTCAGCGTGATGACGGCGACGCGATCGCGGATCACGCAGAGCAGTTCGTCGGTGCCGGTCTCGATCTTGATTTCGTTCGACATGTTTTCCTTCCCCAGTTCCATCCGTCATTGCGAGCCACCCGGTCGGCGCGCAGCGCCGCCGGATGACAGGCTCCGCGAAGCAATCCATGCCGCCGCTAGTGGTGGAATGGATTGCTTCGTCGCTTCGCTCCTCGCAATGACGAATATGGTGGCGGTTTGCGTCCAGCCTACGCTGCTTGCATGATCTACGTCATCTCAAAACTTCTCAACCCAGGGCCGCAATTCCAGCTCCCAGGTCCAGGCGCTGCGCGGCTGTTGCAGCACGTTCCAGTAGCTCAGTGCAATCGCGTCGGGATCGAGCATCGAGTCCGGCCGGTCGGCGGGCTCGGTGCGGGCGGCGCTGCGGATGCCGCCGTCGATCACGAAATGCGCGACGTGGATGCCCTGCGGCGACAATTCGCGTGCCATGCTCTGCGCGAGGCCGCGCAACGCGAACTTGCCCATCGCGAACGGCGCCGACTGCGCATAGCCCTTCACGCTGGCAGAGGCGCCGGTGAACAGGATCGCGCCTTTCTTGCTGGGCAGCATGCGCTTCGCCGCCTCCTGCGCTACCAGGAAGCCGCCGAACGCGGAGACTGCGATCGCCTGTTCGACCTCTGAGGGCACGAGTTCAACGAACGGCCCGCGCGAGCGGCCGCTGGCGTTGTAGACCACGAGATCAGGTGTTCCGATCTCGCGCTCGACCAGACCAAAAAGCCGTTCGACATCCTCGGCCTTGGTGGTATCGCAGGCATAGGCGCGTGCGCCGGTTTCGGTGCAGAGCGCGCCGAGTTTCTCGATGCTGCGGGCGCCCAGTGCCACGCGAATTCCCTCTCGCGAAAATAGCCGCGTCAAGGAGGCGCTGAGGCCCGCGCCGGCACCGACGATCAGGGCGATCTTGTACTTTGGAATATCCATTGGGCTTTCCTTTGCTCGGCCGGAGGAGGATAGTCGTGCCCAAACAAATGAGCACCGCAGCCGGGAATTCAATGCAGCCGCACAAGCAGGATCCGAAAACGTCAGCCGCCACCAACCAGCCGGGGCTGCTGGCGCCCGACACGACGGGAATGAATTTCTACCGGGCCGATCCGGCGCTGACCGATCTTCTGAAGCTGCATCTGCCCGAGGCATTGTTCCGCCATATCGAGCCGCATCTCGACCGCCTCGGTAGGTTAGCCGGAGGCTATCTCGACGAATGCGCGCGACTTGCCGACCGGCATACGCCGGTGTTGCATCAGCGTGACAAGTTCGGCCGCGACGTGCAGCACATCGAATATCATCCGGCCTATCGCGAGATCGAGAAGGCTGCGTTCGGCGAGTTCGGCATCCATGCGCTGTCGCTCCGCAAGGGCATCATGGGTTGGCCCGATAAATACCCTGTGGTGGCCAAGCACGCCTTCACCTTCCTGTTCAACCAGACCGAATTCGGCATGGGCTGCCCGATCAACGTTACCGACGGGTGTGCAAAGCTGCTGGCGAATTTCGGCAGCGAGGCGTTGAAGGCGAAATATCTCGACGGCCTGACCCAGACCGACATGAGCAAGCTGACGCAGGGCGGCCAGTTCATGACCGAGAAGGAGGGCGGCTCCGATGTCGGCACGCTGACCACGCGCGCCGTGCAGGAGGGCGATCACTGGCGGCTCTATGGCGAGAAATGGTTCTGCTCCAACGCCGATGCCAAGGTGGTGATGCTGCTGGCGCGGCCGGAAGGCGCGGGGCCGGGCACCCGCGGCGTCGGCCTGTTCCTGATGCCGCGTTTCCTCGATGACGGTTCGCAGAACCACTACCGGATCGTGCGGCTGAAGGACAAGCTCGGCACCCGCTCGATGGCCTCGGGCGAGATCAAGCTCGATGGCGCGATTGCCTACGCCGTCGGCAAGCTCGACCGCGGCTTCGTGCAGATGGCCGAGATGGTGAACTCGTCGCGGCTCTCCAATGGCGTGAAATCGACCGCGCTGATGCGGCGAGCCTGGCACGACGCGATAACCGTGGCGAAGGGCCGCGTGGTGTTCGGCCAGCGCATCATCGACCTGCCGCTGGCGCGGCGGCAGTTGATGAAGATCATGCTGCGCACCGAGCAGGCGCTGTCGATGAGCTTTTTGACCGCTGACGCGCTCGACCGCGCCGAGGCCGGCAGCCAGGACGCCGCGGCGCTGCTCCGCATCCTGACGCCGACGCTAAAATTCCGTGCTACCCGCGACGCCCGCAAGGTCTGCGGCGATGCGATGGAGATGCGCGGCGGCATCGGCTACATCGAGGAATTCGTCACGCCGCGGCTGCTGCGCGATGCGCATCTCGGCTCGATCTGGGAGGGCACCGGCAACATCGTCGCGATCGATGCGCTGAAGCGCGCGGTCGGCCGCCATGGCGCCGACAATGCGCTCGCCGCCGATCTGCATGCGCGGCTCGATGACAGCGCGAATGTGCCGCAGGCCTGGCGCAACCGGCTGCGCGATCTCAGCGACCGTGCGGTCGCGTTTGCGCGCGAGGTGGCGAGCCGCGTCGACAACGAGGGCGACGCGCGGCGTGCCACCAGCCTGCTCTATCACGTTGCAAGCGCAGTGGCGCTGGCATGGGAGGGCGGACGCATCCACGAGATGCGCGGCGATGCGCGCCGGCTGTTGCTGTCGCGGATGGTGGTCGATCATCGCGTGCTGCCGGGCGATCCGTTCCGGCTAACGGAAAATACCGCTCAGCGCAGGATGACCGAGCACCTGCTCGGCGATCGCGCGGTCGGCATGGCCGAGGTTGGCGAATTGCTTGACGCAGCGTAGGCTGCCGCGCGAGCGAACTTTTCAAACAATCAAAAACGTCAAGGGAGACCCCGATGAAGGCCGCCGTTCTGCATGAAGTCAATCAGCCGCTGGTGATCGAGGATGTCAGCGTGCCCAATCCGGGGCCGCGCGAGGTCCTGATCCGCACCGCGGTTGCGGGCCTGTGCCATTCCGACCTGCACTTCATGGAAGGCTTGTATCCGCACCCGCTGCCGGCGGTGCTCGGGCATGAATCGGCCGGCGTGGTCGAGAAGGTCGGCTCCGACGTCAATTACGTGAAGCCCGGCGATCACGTCGTCACCTGCCTGTCGGTGTTCTGCGGCACCTGCGACAACTGCACGACCGGCCGCACCGTGCTGTGCACCGACACCACCGTGAAGATGCTGCCCGGCGCCTCCAACCGCCTGTCATGGGGCAGGAAGGAGAAGCTGAATCAGTTTCTCAATCTGTCGTCGTTCGCCGAGCAGATGCTGGTGCACGAGAACGCCATCGTGAAGATCAAGAAGGAGATGCCGCTCGATCTCGCCGCGCTGATCGGCTGCGGCGTCATCACCGGCTACGGCGCCGTGGTGAACACCGCGAAGGTGACCGCCGGCGAGACCGTGGCTGTGATCGGTTGCGGCGGCGTCGGCATGGCCGCGATCAACGGCGCGCAGATCGCGGGCGCCGGCCGTATCATCGCGATCGACACCAATCCGGCCAAGCTGCAGCTTGCGACCAAGCTCGGCGCTACCGACATCGTCGATCCGGCCCGCGGCGACGTGGTCCAGCAGGTACGCGAACTCACCGGCGGCGGCGTGCAGCATTCGTTCGAGGTGCTCGGCCGCAAGGACACCGCCGAGCAGGCCTTCGCCATGCTGGCGGCGGGCGGCACCGCGACCATCGTCGGCATGATCCCGTTCGGTCAGAAGATCGAGCTGCACGGCTTCGACTTCCTGCGCGAGCGCCGCATCCAGGGCTCGTCGATGGGCTCCAACCACTTCCGCGTCGACATGCCGCGCCTCGTCGACTTCTACATGCGCGGCAAGCTGCATCTGGAGGACTGGATCTCGGCCAAGCTGAAGCTTTCCGAGATCAACGAGGGCTTCGCCAACATGAAAGCCGGCAAGACGCTGCGCAGCGTGATCATGTTCGACAGTTGAGCTGTGTCGTCCCGGCCAAGCGAAGCGCGAGCCGGGACCCATACGCCGCGGCCCCGCTTTGGGCGCGGAGGTGGACGACTTTCTTTACTCACCACAAATAGCAGTGGTTATGGGTCCCGGCCTTCGCCGGGACGACGGTTGAGATTGTTGTCAGCCTCACCGCGCGACGTGCGCAGATACCGCGAGCCATTTTCCGTTCTGCCGCGCCCAGCAATCGGTGTAGCGGCCGCGCGCCGGCTCACCATCCGCGTTGGTGTAACTGGTCTGGGCGTGGATGATGGCGAAATCGCCGAGGATGCGGATTTTGACGTCTTCGGCCTTCAGCCCCTTGATCTTCACCGGGATCGCCGTCTGCTTCAGGAAGGCAGCGCGGTCGACCAGGCTCTTGTCGGGATTGGTGCAGTAGAAGTCCTGCGCCAGGATTTCGTCGAAGCGCTTGACGTCGCAGTTCTGAACTGAATCAACGTAATCGTTGTTGAGCTTTGTCAGCTCCTCGAGATCGTTGCTCATTGGTCTTCCTCCCGGTTTCCCCTCGTCATTGCGAGGAGCGAAGCGACGACGCAATCCACGCCCTCCGCGCAGACCGACATATGGACTGCTTCGCTTCGCTCGCAATGACGATGGCAAGTATCAATCATCGAACATCTTCGGCGGCACGAAGCCGCCGAATTCGCGCTCGATCAGCTCGGCGAGCTTGAGCGGCGTGCGATCCTCGAGCCATGGGCCGACGATCTGCACGCCGACCGGCAATCCATCCGGAGCAAAGCCGGTCGGGATCGCAGTCGAAGGCAGGCCGGGCAGGGTCGCGATGCCGGGCCAGGCGAGCTGGTCGGTGTAGATGTGCGGCAGACCGTCGATCAAAATCCGCCGCTGCTCCTGGTCGGGCGCATGATCGTGCGGATAGGCCGGCGTCGGCATGATCGGGCAGATCACCGCGTCGAACGACTTGAACAGCTCGCGCCATTGCGCGCGCAGCCGCGAGCGGGCGACCGTCGCCTGCACCCAGTCGCGGTGGCTGAGCGCGATGCCGCGCAGCCGCTCGGCCTGCAGGCTGTTGTTGCTGGCCGGCAGCGCGGCCGCCGCCGCGCAGGCGCCGGCATAGACCTCCGGCGGGAAGGTCGCGGCGAGGAACGACAGCAGCATCCGCATATAGAGCCGCGAGGACGCCGCGAAATCCGGCAGCAGCGGGCTCGAACGCGATATTTTCGCGCCGGCCTTGTCGAGGTGGCTCGCGAGCTTGTCGATGCTGCCGCGAACCGCCTTGTCGGTCGGCAGCACCGGATCGGTGTCGATCACGAGGATCCGGAAATCCTTCAGGCTGGCGTGGCGCGCCGCCGGCAGGTCGAGGCGATAGGCCTTGCCGGCATCGAGCGGATCGGGCGCGGCGATCACGTCGAGCAGCAGCGACAGGTCGGCCGCGCCGCGCGCCATCGGGCCGGTCACCGCAAGGTCGCGCTCATAGATGATGGGCGGCGCCGGCGGCGCGGTGTGGCCGCGCGACGGCAGCAGCGCGAAGGTCGGCTTGTGCGCATAGATGCCGCAATGAAACGCCGGCACGCGGAGCGAGCCGCCGATGTCGGAGCCGAGCGACAGCGCGCCATAGCCCGCGGCGAGCGCCGCCGACGATCCGCCGGACGAGCCTCCCGGCGTGCGGCCGAGGTCGTAGGGGTTGTTGGTGGTGCCGTAGATCTCGTTGTAGCTCTGCCAGTCGGCAAGCCCGACCGGCACATTGGTCTTGCCGAGGATGACGCCGCCGGCGTCCTTCACCCGCTGAATCGACAGCGCGTCCTCGGTCGGGACAAAATCCTTTTGCGGCAGGAAGCCCCAGGTGGTCGGCAATCCCGCGACGTTGAAGGATTCCTTCACCGTCATGGGAATGCCGAGCAGCGGCCTGTGCTCGCCGCGCGCGATCGCGGCATCCGCGGCGCGGGCAGCGGCGAGACCGCGCTCGAAGTCGCGCACGCAGACCGCGTTGACCCTGCCGTCGTGGCGCTCGATGCGGCCGATCGCGTCCTGTGCGAGCTCGACCGCCGAGACCTCTTTGTTGCGCAGCGCTTCCGACAGGTCGACGGCGGTCTTGAAACTGTATTGCGATTTGGCCACGGCGTGCTCCCGGTTTGTTGTTGGCGCAATGATCGGCAGTTTGGCTGCCGCCCGCAAGCGCTGTAGCCGTGACGTCGTCGCCGTGTTTGATCGGAATTGCTATGCCGCGCCGATCAGGATGCCGACCGCGAGCACGATCGCGCCGCCGAGCACGATCTGGAACACCGCCTGCAGGAACGGCGTGTCCATGTAGCGCGCGCGGATGAAGGCGATCGCCCACAATTCGAAGAACACCACGATCCCGGCGATCGCGGTCGCGATCCAGAATGCGTTCGGCCAGGCGTCGGGCACCAGATAGGGAATGGTGTGGCCGAGCCCGCCGAGCGTCGTCATCAAGCCGCAGGTCAGGCCGCGCAGCCAGGGCGAGCCGCGCCCGGTCAGCGAGCCGTCATCGGACAGCGCCTCGGCAAAGCCCATGCTGATACCGGCGCCGATCGAGGCGGCAAGCCCGACCAGGAATGTTTGCCAGTTATGATGCGTGGCGAAAGCGGCGGCGAACAGCGGCGCCAGGGTCGAGACCGAGCCGTCCATCAATCCGGCAAGGCCCGGCTGCACATATTGCAGCACGAACATCCGCCGACGCGTGCGGTCTTCCTCCGCGCGCACGTCGGGCTTGAGGATCTCGCCGGTCAGCTTCACCGCGAGCTTCTCGTGGCCCTTCTCCTCCTCGGCGAGATCGCCGAGCAGGCGGCGCACGCCGACATCCTCGGCCTTCTCGGCGGCTTTGGCATAGAAGCGCTCGGCCTCCAATTCCATGGTCTCGACTTCCTTGCGGATGGTGTCGAGCGGCAGGTTCTTGGTGAGCCAGATCGGGCGCCGGCGCAAAAAGCCTTTGACGTCCTCGCGCCGGATCGGCGGCAGATGCGCCCCGAAGCGCTGCTCGTAGGTTTCCAGCAGCCGGTGGCGATGGCCGCGTTCCTCATCGGCCATCTCCTCGAAAATCTTGGCGGTGTCGGGATAGCGCTCGGCGAGATCTTCCGCGAACGTCATGTAGATGCGGCTGTCCTCCTCCTCGGAGGCGATCGCGACCGCCAGCACCTCGCGCTCGGTCAGATCGGCGAAATTCTTCACGGCGACGCCTTGTTCACTGAGTTTAGAATTAGAATAGTTCTAAACTATAGAGTTGCACTGGCGCCGGGTCAAATCCGGATCGGCCGGGTTCGCTGCCGCAGCACCGGCAAGCCGCGCGGGCTGGGCGAAGAAAACGCGTGAGATCAACGGGATGCGATGCGACGGCCGAACGGGCGCTTAGCGCTGCGCGCCCGCCTCTCGCAGGAATGTGAGCAGCAGCCGGCTCACCTCATCGGGCTGTTCCTGCTGCACCCAATGGCCGGCGCTGTCGACCAGATGGCAGCCGATCATGTTGGTGCAGGCTTTCGTCCGCATCGCCTCGAACACGCCGGGCCGCTGGTAGGTGCCCCAATCCTGCTTGCCGGAAATGAAGGCCGACGGCTGGTCGATCGTGCGGCCGCTCCAGGTCTGCAGTTCCGGGACGAACGCGCCCGAGGTGCCGCAGCGATACCATTGCAGCCCGCCCTGGAATCCGGTCCGTTGATATTCGGCGCTGTAATAGGCGAGCTCGCTATCCGGCAGCCATGTGTTGGCGGCGATCGCCTCGCGTGACGGCATTTCCTCGGCGACGGTCGCGGCCATGTCCTTGGCGAGATCCATCACGTAATAGGTCGGCAGTTTTGCCAATTCGCCCGCCGACCAGGATTGCAGCGGATACGGCTTGTTGTCTTTCCAGTCCGCGCTCTTGTGGTGGTAATAGGCGCGCAGGAAGTCGTGCACGCCTTGCGGCGCGCGATGCATGTCGTCATTGGCCGGACGCGTCGAATAGTACCATTGGTAATGCTTGCGCGGCCGCGGCGCCGCGGCGAGCTCGCGATGCACGGGGTCTTCGGTCGCGGGCTTCGCCGGCGCGCTCGCGGTGTTGAACGGCAGCGACGGCGGCCCCGAAAACGGCGCGCTCATCATCACGACCGCACGGAACACGTCGGGCCGGATCAGCGCGCACCACGCCGCGACCGACGAACCGAAATCATGCCCGATCACGGCATCGACGTGCTTGTACCCGAACGCCGCAACCAGCCCGAGCGCGTCGCGCACCAGATTGGGCAGGCGGAATGACGCGAGGTCGCCGTCATAATCCGCGCTCCAGCCTGACGTGCGGCCATAGCCGCGCTGGTCCGGTGCGATGACGTGATAGCCGGCATCGGCGAGCTTCGGCATCACCTTGCGCCAGGAAAACGCCAGCTCCGGAAAGCCGTGCAGCAGCAACAGGCAGGGCCGGCCGGATGTTTCAAAGCCCGCTTCCAGCACATGCATGCGCAGGCCGTTGATCCCGTCGACATAACGCGAGCGGATGGTGGAGGGGAGCGGAACGTCGGGGAGGGCTTCCATTGTGCAGATCACCTGTTGGGCATCGCCGCAGAACCAGCGCATTTCACTGTATGCTGACGGTCATTGTTGAACGATAGCAATATTGCCCAGGGGATGCATACCGCATGCGCCACGCGAAGATTGCAGAGCAGCCCGGCTGGACGTCGCTTCTGGGTCTCATGATTGTGGCCGCAAGCCTGCTGCTGATCTCGGCGGTGCGTGCCGCCGATATCAAGCAGCTGACCGAAAAGCTGCCGCACGCTTATATCGGCGAATTCCTGTGGGACGGCGACAACACGGTGCAGAACATCGTCATCACTTTCGACAAGGTGAAGGCCTTGAACGAGCAGAACGCGGAAGCGCTCGGCTGCGGTTCATACGAGGTCGGCCGTCGCGTGACCAAGATCGGCGTGCAGATGTTCATCCGGCTGTCCGATCTCGAGGTCGAGATATTCGAACGGTCCCCTGACGGCAACGGGGCGTTCGAAACCGACGGCAGCCATCGCGGCAAGCTGTCGGAGGATTTTCAGCAGATCGATGCGCAGTGGACCACCACAGCGACAGGCAAACACGGCCAGCTGCATCTGCGTGCCGTGGTGTCTGCTGCGTGTGAGCCAGCGGCGGAGTTGTAGGAGTGGGTCAGCAGCGCCGGCGGGCTGGGCTGCGTGCGCTCTTCATCCTCCCCTGGAGGGGCCTCCAGGGGAGGGTGAAGCGCGGCTATGCCTTGACTGGAGCCTTCGGCCAATAGCGGTCGCGCAAATGCCGCTTCACCAGTTTTCCGGTCGGCGTGCGCGGCAGCTCTTGCTCGAAGTCGATGCTCTTCGGGCATTTGATCGGCGACAGATGTTGCCGGCAGAACGCGATCAGCTCGGCCTCGAGGTCCTTGCCGGCCCTGGTGATGTCGTGCGGCTGCACCACGGCCTTGACCTCTTCGCCCATCTCCTCGTTCGGCACGCCGAACACCGCGACGTCGGACACCGCGGGATGCGTGATCAGCACGTCCTCGGTCTCCTGCGGGTAGATGTTCACGCCGCCGGAGATGATCATGTAGCTCTTGCGGTCGGTGAGATAGAGGAAGCCCTCTTCGTCGAGGTAACCGACATCGCCGAGCGTCGACCAGCCCTTGGCGTTGTAGGCCTTCTTCGTCTTCTCGGGATCGTTGTGATAGGAGAACGCCGGGGCGTCGGCAAAGAAGACCTGACCGATCTGGCCGGTCGGCGCCTCCTCGTCGTTCTCGTCGAGGATCTTGACCTTGCCGACCACGGCGCGGCCGACCGTGCCGCGGTGGGTCAGCCATTGCTGCGAGGTCGAGACCGTGACGCCATTGCCTTCGGAGCCGGCGTAATACTCGATCAGGATCGGTCCCCACCATTCGATCATCTTCGCCTTGACGTCGACCGGGCAGGGCGCCGCGGCGTGGATCGCGCCCTTCAGCGACGAGACCTTGTAGCGGCTCCGCACCTCGTCAGGCAGCTTCAGCATGCGCACGAACATGGTCGGCACCAGCTGCGACTGCGTCACCTTGTGCTTCTCGACCTGCTTCAGAAATTCCTCGGCGTCGAAATGCTCCATGATGACGGAGGTACCCCCGAGCACAGCCGCCATCATGTTGAAGCGCAGCGGGGCCGCGTGATAGAGCGGCGCCGGTGATAGGTAGATAGAGTCGGCATTCATGCCGCACATGTCGGCGGTGAGAATCCGCAGGAACGGGTTCGGCACGTCGATCCGGTTGCCTTCGAACTCCTTCTTGATGCCCTTGGGCCGGCCGGTCGTGCCGGAGGAGTACAGCATGTCGTAGCCCGCGACCTCGTCGGCAACCGGCGTGGTCGGCTGCGCGCCGGCCTCCTTGTCATAGGAGCGGAAGCCCGGTGCGGGCTCGTCCATCATGTAGAACAGCGGCTCGCCCACCTCGCCCTTGATCAAGCCTTTCACCTTGTCGGCGCATTGCGGGGTGGTGATGAACACCTTCGCGCCGCAGTCCTTGATGATGTAGGCGATCTCTTCTTCCGTCAGGTAGCGGCTGATCGCCGTGTAATAGAGACCCGAGCGCTGCGCGGCCCAGCAGATCTCCATGAAGGCGAGGCGGTTTTCCATCAGCAGCGCGATGTGGTCGCCGGCCTTCAGGCCGAGCGAGCGGAACAGATGCGCGCCCTGGTTCGAGAGCTCGTCGAGCTCGCGGTAGGTGATCGCCTTGCCGCTACCCGCCATCTGGTAGGCGATCTTGTTCGGATGGGTACGCGCGTGTATCGACGGATGGGTCATTGTGTTTCCTCAGGGCATCAAAAGTGGTCGTCCCCGCGAACGCGGGGACCCATAACCACCAATTTTTCTTGTTGGACTGAGTTGTGGCCCCAGCCGCGCCTAACCACGGGCATTTGTGGTTATGGGTCCCTGCTTTCGCAGGGACGACATCTAATATGTGGAGGCTGCGTGCCTCGTATCTCGCGGCGTTACAGCCGCTCGACAATCGTCACGTTCGCCATGCCGCCGCCTTCGCACATGGTCTGCAGGCCGTAGCGCTTGTTGCGCTGCTTGAGGGCATGCAGCAACGTCGTCATCAGCTTGGTGCCGCTGCCGCCAAGCGGATGGCCGAGCGCGATCGCGCCGCCATTGACGTTGAGCCGGGCCGGATCGGCACCGGTGGTCTTCAGCCACGCGGTCGGCACCGAGGCGAAGGCCTCGTTGACCTCGAAGAGATCAATGTCGTCGATCTTCATGCTGGCCTTCTGCAGCGCGCGCTGGGTTGCCGGCAGCGGCGCTTCCAGCATGATCACGGGGTCGCCGCCCATCATGGTGAGGTGATGGATGCGCGCCATCGGCTTGACGCCGAGCGCCTTCAGGCCCTTCTCGTTGACGACCATGACGCCGGAGGCGCCGTCGCAGATCTGGCTGGCGCTCGCGGCGGTGAGCTTGCCGTTCTCGGCGATCAGCTTGACGCCCTTGATGCCGTCGAGGCTGGCGTCGAAGCGGATGCCTTCGTCGATGTGGTGGGTGTCGGTCGAGCCGTCGGCGCGGGTGATTGTCACCGGCACGATCTCGTCCTTGAAATAGCCGGCCTGCGTTGCCGCGATCGCGCGCTGATGGCTGTTATAGGAGTATTCGTCGAGCTCGTCCTTCGACAGGCCGTACTTCTCGGCCATCATCTCCGCGCCGGTGAACTGGCTGAAGACGATGTTGGGATACTTCGCCTCGATGCCCGGGCTCTTGTAGTGGCCGAAGCCGTTCTTGGCGGGCAGCGAAGAGGCGAGGCCCATCGGCACGCGGGTCATCGATTCCACGCCGGCGGCGATCACGCAGTCCATCGTGCCAGACATCACGGCCTGCGCCGCGAAGTGCAGCGCCTGCTGCGAGGAACCGCACTGGCGGTCGATCGAGGTCGCGGGCACGCTCTCCGGCAGCTTCGAGGCCATCACCGCGTTGCGCGCGATGTTGGTGGACTGCTCGCCGGTCTGCATCACGCAGCCCATGATCACGTCCTCGACCTGCGCGGGATCGGCACCGGTGCGCTCGACCAGCGCATCGAGCACGGTCGCGGCCAGATCGGCCGGATGCCAGCCGGCGAGACGCCCTCCCTTGCGGCCGCCCGCGGTGCGAGCGGCGGCGACGATATATGCCTCGGCCATGTCTGATCTCCCTGATGTTTCCGGATTGGGCGGTCTGAAAGTTGGGCCGGATTTAAGGGGCGGCTCAGCATTTAGTCAATCAATCAATTAACTCTTGAGTGCGACCCCGCCATGGGCTTATGTGCGGCCTCGATTTACCGTCGAACCCTGACACTGAGCGGGACCAGAGCGCAGTTGAATACCAGCGTACCGACGAAACTTCCGGCCGGCAAAAATGCCACCGCCGACAAGCTATTGGTCGCAGCCAGCGAGCTGATGATCGAACGCGCCTCCATCGAGGTCTCGCTGTCCGACATCGCGCAGAAGTCGGGCGTCAACGCCGCGCTGGTGAAATATCATTTCGGCAACAAGGACGGGCTGTTGCTGGCGCTGCTGGCGCGCGACGCCGCCACCGAGATATCGCAGCTCGAATATCTCATCAGCCAGCCGATCACGCCGTCCGCGAAACTGCGGCTGCATATCGGCGGCATCATCCGCGCGTATCACCAGTTCCCCTATATGAACCGGCTGATCCATTATCTCCTGCACGAAAGCTCGCCTGCCGCCGCGAACGAGGTGTCGAAATTCTTCGTCGCGCCGCTGTTGGATTTTCACCGCCGGCTGCTCGCCGAAGGCATCAAGGCCGGCGAATTCCGCAAGATCGATCCGGTGCTGTTCTACACCAGCCTGATCGGCGCCTGCGATCATCTGTTCTTCGGCCGCCACGCGATGTCGCGCGCGGTCGGCGTCGGTCCGGTCACCGACGAGGTCTGCCGCGAGTACATCAAGCATATGGAAGCCTTGATCTTCGGCGGCGTGCTCAATCCCGACAAGGAAACGGCAGCGGTTGCCGCCGGATAACAAGTTCGAAGTCTAGAGAAGAAACGCCCAAGGAAAGGTTGTATCCATGCAGTTGAAAGACGTTGCCGTTCTCATCACCGGCGGTGGCTCCGGCCTTGGTGCCGCAACCGCGCGCGCCATGGCCGCCAAGGGCGCCAAGATCGGCGTGATCGACCAGAACAAGGAAAACGCCGAGAAGGTCGCCGCCGAGGTGAAGGGCGTCGCGCTGCATGCCGACGTCACCGACGAGGACGCGATCAAGGCGGCGATCGCCAAGGCCGAGGCCGCGCACGGCATCGCGCGCGTGCTGATGAACTGCGCCGGCATCGGCGGCTCGCAGCGCATCGTCGGCAAGGACGGCGTCTATCCGCTGGCGAAGTTCGTCCGCATCATCAACGTCAATTTGATCGGCACCTTCAACGTGCTGCGGCTGTTCGCCGAGCGGCTGGCGACCGAAGCCCCGATCGGCGAAGAGCGCGGCGTCGCGATCAACACCGCGTCGGTCGCGGCCTATGAAGGCCAGATCGGCCAGATCGCCTATTCCGCCTCGAAGGGCGGCGTCGTCGGCCTCACGCTGCCGGCCGCACGTGACCTCGCCAGCCTGAAGATCCGCGTCAACACCATCGCGCCCGGCCTGTTCCTGACGCCGCTGCTGATGGGTCTCAACGAGGAGGCGCGCAAGAGTCTCGGCGCCCAGGTGCCGCATCCGGCCCGCCTCGGCGATGCCTCGGAGTACGGCAACCTCGCCGTCCACATCGTCGAGAACCCGATGCTCAACGGCGAAACCATCCGCCTCGACGGCGCCATCCGCATGGCGCCGCGCTAACGCTGGCTCTGCCGTACTTCCCTTCTCCCCTTGTGGGAGAAGGTGGCGCGGACGCAGTCCGCGACGGATGAGGGGTTCTCTCCGCGGAGACAGACCCCTCACCCAACCGAATGCAAGGCAATAGCGAACATGCCCTCTCCCACAAGGGGAGAGGGCACAGCAACGAGCATCGCGTTCGCTGAACGGTCGGGAGGACCATGCGCGTGTCTCAGCCGCTGCTGATCGAACATCACGACGGAACAGATTGGGTCACGCTCAATCGCCCGGAAAGCCTCAACGCACTCGATCCTTCGCTGATCGACGCGCTCAACGTCTATTTCCAGGGCCTGCAGCGCAATCGCGACACCCGCGTCGTGGTGCTGAAGGGCGCCGGTGCGAATTTTTGCGCCGGGCTCGACCTCAAGCACGCGATGGCGCGCCGCGGCGGGCAGGCCGAGCCGCCCGGCGTCACGGAGTCGCTGGACTCGCAGCGCCGCATTGCCGACATCGTGATGCTGATGCGGCGCGCTCCGCAGCCGATCATCGCGCTGGTGCAGGGCGCGGCCGCCGGCGGCGGCTTCGCGCTGGCGCTCGCGGCCGACATCCGCATCGCGGCGACGAACGCGCGGATGAATTGCGCCTTCATCAAGCTCGGTCTCGGCGGCTGCGATATCGGCACCAGCTATTTCCTGCCGCGCCTCGTCGGCGTGTCGGTTGCTTCCGAACTGATCCTGACCGGGCGATTCATCCATGCCGACCGCGCGCTTGCGGTCGGCCTGGTGTCCGAGGTGGTCGAGGCCGGCGATCTCGATGCTGCGGCCAATCCTTATGTCGAGGCGATGATGACGGCCTCGCCGGTCGGTCTCCGCCTCTCGAAGGAGTGCATCAACATGAGCGTCGATGCCGGCTCGATCGAGGCCGTGATTGCGATGGAAGATCGCAATCAGGTGCTGTGCAGCCGCTCGGAAGATTTCCAGGAAGGCATCAGGGCCTTTCTCGAGAAACGAAAGCCTGTCTATATCAGGCGCTGAGAACAGATCCTCTAAAGGACAAGAATTCCGGGAGACGCAAAATGGATGGAGACGCGGCGATGCTGACGAAACCTGCCTTTCGCAAGGTGGATTGGCTCGCACGTGACATCGCGGTCGAGCGGCGCGGTGACGGTACCGTCGTCCTGAAGTCGCGGATTCCGCTCCAGGCCTACGAGACGCATATTCCGGCCTATCTCGCCAAATGGGCGGCGCAGGCGCCGGAGCGGATCTGGCTCGCGCAACGCGGCGGTCCCGACCGGCAGTGGCGCAAGGTCTCCTATGGTGAAGCCAAGCGCACTGTCGATGCGCTGACGCAAGGCCTGCTCGATCTCGGCGTTGGCGACGGCCGGCCCGTCGCGATCCTCTCTGGCAATTCGATCGAGCACGCGCTGATGACGCAGGCTGCGATGCAGGCGCGGCTGCCGGCCGCGCCGGTGTCGCCGGCCTATTCGCTGATGAGCCAGGATCATCTCAAGCTCAAATACCTGTTCAACCTGATCAAGCCAGCCGTCGTGATGGTGCAGGACGGCCCGACCTTCGAGAAGGCGCTGAAGGCGATCGATCTCACGGGCATCACGGTCGTCCACGTCCTGCGTCCCTGCGAGGGGATCAAGAGCGCGGCCTTTGCCGACCTCGCGGCAACGCCGGTGACGGCTGCGGTCGGCGAGTCCATCGCGAAGATCACGCCCAAGACCGTCGGCAAGCTGCTGTTCACCTCGGGCTCGACCGGCATGCCCAAGGCCGTCATCAACACCCAGGAGATGATGTGTGCCAATGCGGCGATGATGATGCAGGTGCGCCCGCGTGAAACGGAGGGACCGATCCCGACGGTGCTCGACTGGATGCCGTGGAATCACACCATGGGCGGCAACGCCGCGTTCAATCCGGTGCTGGTCGACGGCGGCACGCTCTATATCGACGACGGCCGGCCGATGCCGGGCCAGCTCGAGGAGACCATCAGGAACCTGCGCGAGGTGTCGCCGACCTATTACGCCAACGTGCCGGCCGGCTATGCCGCGCTCGCCGCCGCGATGGAGAAGGACGCGGCGCTGTGCGCGAGCTTCTTCAAGAACCTCTCGATCATGGCCTATGGCGGCGCCCGGCTGCCCGACGATCTCTATGACCGTATGCAGGCGCTGGCGGTGAAGACCACGGGCGAGCGGATCGTGTTCTACACCGGCTGGGGCTCGACCGAGACCGCGCCGACCTCGACCGGCACCTATTGGGACACCGAGCGTGTCGGCCTGATCGGCCTGCCGTTCCCCGGCGTCGAGCTGAAGATGGTGCCGTGCGGCTCGAAATACGAATTGCGGCTGCGCGGCGTCAACGTCACGCCCGGCTATTTCGGCCAGCCGGACCTCACGGCAAAGATGTTCGACGAGGAAGGCTTCTACTGCATCGGCGATGCCGGCGTGTTCGTGGACCCCGAAGACCCGCTGCAGGGCATCATCTTTGCCGGCCGCGTGGTCGAGGATTTCAAGCTGACCACCGGAACGTTCGTGCATGTCGGCTCGTTGCGCACCGATGCGATCGCGGCCGCGACGCCGGTCGTGCATGACGCGCTGGTTGCGGGGCAGGACCGTGAGTTCATCGGCCTGCTGTGCTGGCCGAACCTGCATGCCTGCCGCCAGCTCGTCGGCAATGCGGATGCGAGCTATGAGGACGTGATCCGGCATCCCGAGGTGGTCGCGTGCCTCAAGAAGGGCTTGCAGGCGCACAATGCGTCCACCACCGGCAGCAGCATGCGCATCGCGCGTGCGATGCTGATGGTCGAGCCGCCGTCGATCGACGGCAACGAACTCACCGACAAGGGCTACATCAACCAGCGCGCCGGCCTCGAACGCCGCGCCGCACTGGTCGAGAAGCTGTATGCCGGCAAGCCCGGCGACGACGTGATCATCTTGAACTGATCCTACGAAAGCAAACGCGTCATTCCGGGGCACGCGAAGCGTGAACCCGGAATCCAGAGGTTCCTTACGTCGAGATTCCGGGTTCGATGCTGCGCATCGCCCCGGAATGACAGCAAGAAAAAGGTAAGCGCCATGAACTTCGATTTCTCCGACGAACAGAAGCAGATGCGCGACGAGGCGCGGAAGTTCCTCAGCGAACAGTGCCCGCCGAAGGCCGTGCGCGAGGTGCTCGACGGCAAGGCGCCTTACGACAAGGCGCTGTGGAAGGGTCTCGCCGAGATGGGCTTCCTCGGCGTCGCGATTCCGGAACAGTTCGGCGGCGCGGGTGCCGGCCATCTCGAGCTCTGCGTGATTGCGGAGGAAATGGGCCGCGCGCTGGCGCCGGTGCCGTTCTCCTCCACGGTCTATCTCGCCGCCGAAGCGATCCTGATCGCAGGCAGTGACGTGCAGAAGCAGAAGTGGCTGCCGAAGATCGCCGCGGGTGAAGCCATCGGCACGCTGGCGCTGTTCGAGGGCAAGGGTAACCCGTCGCCGAAGGCGATCAACGTGACGGCCAATGGCGGCGTGCTCAACGGCGTCAAGAAGCCGGTGCCGGATGGTGCGATCGCCGATTTCGCCGTGGTCGCCGCGCGCACCGGCTCGAGCGGACGCGAGTCCGACATCTCGTTGTTCATCGTTGACCTCAAGGGCAGCGATGTCGAGGTCAAGTCGCTGACCAACATCGACCTCACCCGCGGTCAGGCCGAGATCACCTTCAAGGACGCCAAGGCCGAGCCGCTCGGCGCCACCGGCGAAGGCTGGAGCGTGATCACCCAGGTGCTGGATCGCGCCGCCGTGCTGATGGCGTTCGAGCAGGTCGGCGGTGCCGACCGCGCGCTGGAGATGGGCCGCGACTATGCGCTCGACCGTATCGCGTTCGGCCGTCCGATCGGCTCGTTCCAGGCAGTCAAGCACATGCTGGCCGATATGTATGTGTCGGCGACCCTGGCGCGCTCGAATTGCTACTACGGCGCCTGGGCGCTCTCGACCAATGCCGGCGAATTGCCGGAAGCCGCCGCCGCCGCACGCATCAGCGCGACGCAGGCGTTCCAGCACTGCGCCAAGAACAATATCCAGGTCCATGGCGGCATGGGCTTCACCTGGGAGTTCGACTGCCACATGTACTATCGCCGCGCCAATGCGGTGGCGCTTGGCCTCGGCAGCCTGTCCTATTGGGAAGACGCGCTGATCGATCGCATGCGCAAGAAGAACGCGGCGTAACGCTACGATTCGTCATTCCGGGGCGCGCGTCGCGCGAACCCGGAATCCAGAGGTTGGGAATCGAGATTCCGGGTTCGAGGCTCCGCATCGCCCCGGAATGACGGAAAGAAAGCCACCATGAATTTCGACGACACCCCGCAGGAGGCCGCATTCCGCGCCGAGGCGAAAGCCTGGATCGCGGCCAATGCGCCCAAGCAATATGAGGACGAGCTGCGCAAGGCCTCGCTCGGCCGCGTTGCGCTCAAGGGCGCCAACATTCTCGAGGTCGCAAAGGCCTGGCAGAAGAAAAAGGCCGACGCCGGCTGGGCCTGCCTGCACTGGCCGAAGGAGTATGGCGGTCGCGGCGCCTCGCCGATCGAGCGCGTGATCTGGCAGCAGGAGGAGGGGCCGTTCGGCCGCCTCAGCTCGATGTTCATCATAGGCCACGGCATGTGCGGCCCGACCATGATGGCGTTCGCCGGCGAGGAGCAGAAGCGCAACTATCTGCCGCCGCTCGCCTCCGGCGAGAAAATCTGGTGCCAGCTGTTCTCCGAGCCGGCCGGCGGCTCCGACGTCGCCGGCCTGCGCACCCGCGCCGAGAAGCACGGCGACGAATGGGTGATCAACGGCCAGAAGATCTGGACCTCAGGCGCGCATTATTCCGACTACGGCATCTTGCTCACCCGCACCGATCCGACCGTGCCCAAGCACAAGGGCCTCACCATGTTCTTCCTGGACATGAAGAGCCCGGGCGTTGAGGTCCGGCCGATCAAGCAGGCGAGCGGCGCCTCCGACTTCAACGAGGTCTATTTCACCGACGTGCGCATTCCGGACTCGCAGCGGCTCGGCAATGTCAATGACGGCTGGAACGTGTCGCTGACGACGCTGATGAATGAGCGGATGTCGATCGGCGCCGGCGTCGCCACCGGCTTCCCCGAGCTGTTCGACTATTGCGGCAGCCTGATGCTGGAGGATGGCCCCGCGATCGAGAATCGCGCGGTGCGCTCCAAACTTGCGAACTGGGCGGTGAAGGCGAGCGGGCTGAAATACACCAGCATGCGCGCGGTCTCGGCGCTGTCGAAGGGCGAGCGTCCGGGACCGGAGAATTCGATCGGCAAGCTGGTCGCCGGTTCGATGATCCAGGACGTCGCGACCTACGCGCTCGACCTGCAGGGCGCCGCGGGTGCCTTGAGCGGACCCGAGGATGCCGAGGTCGCCGGCAAATTCCAGGCGATGCTGCTGCGTGCGCCGGGCACCCGCGTCGAGGGCGGCACCGACGAGATCATGCGCAACATCATCGCCGAGCGCGTGCTGGGCCTGCCCGGCGACATCAGGGTCGACAAGGACGTTCCCTTCAACAAGATCCCGACCAAGGGAAGAGCATAACCGTCGTTCCGGGGCGGCGCGAAGCGGCGAACCCGGAACCTCGAGCCGCACCGCTCATCTCCAGATTCCGGGTTCGCGCTGTGCGCGCCCCGGAATGACAAGAAAAAGGAGCCGCCATGAATTTCGATGACACGCCGCAGGAAGCCGAGTTCCGCGCCATCGCCCGCAAGTGGATCGCGGCCAACGCGCCGAAGGAGTTCGAGGAGGAGCTCTCGAAGTCGTCGCTCGGCCGCATCAGGCTTGCGAAGCACGACATGGTCGAGGTCGGCAAGGCCTGGCAGAAGAAGAAGGCGGAGGGCGGCTGGGCCTGCCTGCATTGGCCGAAGGAATATGGCGGCCGCGGCGCCACCCCGATCGAACGCGTGATCTGGCAGCAGGAAGAAGGCGTCTACGGCAAGCTGACCCAGCCGTTCCAGATCGGCGAGGGCATGTGCGGCCCGACCGTGATGGCCTGGGGCAACGAAGACGCAAAACGCCGCTATCTGCCCAAGCTCGCTTCGGGCGAGGAGATCTGGTGCCAGCTGTTCTCCGAGCCGTCGGCCGGCTCCGACGTCGCGGGGCTGCGCACCCGCGCCGAGAAGAAGGGCGACAACTGGGTCGTCAACGGCCAGAAGATCTGGACCTCAGGCGCGCATTACTCCGACTACGGCCTGTTGATCGCGCGCACCGATCCGAATGTGCCAAAGCACAAGGGCCTCACCATGTTCTTCCTCGACATGAAGAGCCCCGGCGTCGAGGTCAGGCCGATCAAGCAGGCCAACGGCATGCAGGAGTTCAACGAGGTCTATTTCACCGACGTCGTGATCCCGGACAGCCAGCGGCTGGGGGCGGTCGGCGAGGGCTGGAGCGTCTCGCTGACCACGCTGATGAACGAGCGCATGTCGATCGGCGCGCGGCTCGCCACCGGCGTGCCCGAGATGTTCGAATTCTGCTCCAATTTGATGCTGGAGGACGGTCTTGCGATCGACGATCCGGCGGTGCGCTCCAAGCTTGCGAGCTGGGCGGTGAAGGCGAGCGGGCTGAAATACACCAGCTACCGCGCCATCTCGGCGCTGTCGAAGGGCGAGCGACCGGGGCCGGAAAACTCCATCGGCAAGCTCGTCTCCGGCCTGATGCTGCAGGATATCGCGACCTATGCGATGGACCTCGAGGGCGCGGCGGGCAGCCTCACCGGCACCGATGAGGAGCAGGCCAACGGCCAGTTCCAGCAGATGCTACTGTCGTCACCCTCGATGCGCATCGCCGGCGGCACCGACGAGATCCTGCGCAACATCATCGCCGAGCGCGTGCTGGGCCTGCCCGGCGACATCCGCGTCGACAAGGACGTGCCCTACAACAAGATCCCGACCAAGGGGCGGGGTGGTTAGTCGTCATTCCGGGGCGATGCGAAGCATCGAACCCGGAATCTCGAGATTCCGGGTTCACGCTTCGCGTGCCCCGGAATGACGAAAAAAGAGGATATATCATGGACGCGAAGACACCGAACCCGCGTTACGCGACCGAGGACCGCATCGGCGCGCTCGAGGAATTGCTCAACGAGCGCTACTCGGTGCGCGCGTTTCAGCCGCGCGAAGTGTCGCGCGAGGTCATCGAGCACATTCTGTCGACCGCGCAGCGCACCGCGTCCTGGTGCAACAGCCAGCCCTGGCAGGTGCTGATCGTCTCCGGCGAGGCCAAAGAGCGGTTTCGCAAGGCGATCTATGCCGAGGCCTCGCGCGGCCTCGCCGAGGACTACGACTTCACGCCGCCTCGCGAATATGCCGGGGTCTACCTGGAGCGTCGCCGCGAGAGCGGCTTCCAGCTCTACAACACGCTCGGCATCGCGCGCGGCGACAAGGCAGCCTACGCAAAGCAGGCGCTGGAGAACTACAATTTCTTCGGTGCGCCGCACATTGCCGTGATCCACACCAATGAGCCGCTCGGCATCTATGGTGCGATCGACTGCGGCGGCTATGTCTCGAATTTCATGCTGGCGGCGCAGGCGCTCGGGCTCGGCACCATCCCGCAGGCGGCGATCGCGCGCCATTCCGGGCTGATCCGCCGTCATTTTAACCTGGCCGACGATCGCCGGGTTGTCTGCGGTATCTCGTTCGGCTATGCCGATCATGAGCAAAAGGTGAACAGCTACCGCACGTCGCGTGCAACCGTGGAAGACACTGTCACATTCGTCGATGTATAGTTTCCTGAAGGCGGGAAGGTCGGTTCACCCCCCGCCGAGGACAAGAAAAGCTACAAAGAAACGACAAGAACAAAAATGGCGAATAACGCCTCCCTGACGCCGGCTGAGATCAGCTGGCAGCTGCACCGTCTGCCTGCGCTTGAGCGTGACGCGTTCATCGCCGCGCATTATCTGGGCCAGCAGGTCGCCTGGAAGACCCGCTTCTTCGACGCGATCGACTGGGGCGCAGGCTCGGTGCTGCAATTCAGTTTCCTGCAGCGCGGCTGGCATCGCCATTCGCGGCTCGACAATCCGATCTATGCCTATCTCGACATCGAGCAACATCCGGAAACGCGCGGCCTGCGTCGCGGCCGCCGGATCGATCTTGAGGGCACGATCAAGGGTGTCGACTTCGTGACCGGGATTACGCTGACGCTGGACCGGTTCGAGATCCTGCCGGTGAATTTTTTCGACCGCTTCGTCATCAGCTCCGACAGCCGCTACTAGCAAGCAGCGAACCGCAGACTCTGCTCCACCTCGCCCCGTAAGAACGGGGCGAGGGAGCGCTGCTCCTGCGGCTCCATTCAACCCAGTCTCATCGCGCTTTAGCGCCCGCCACCGCGCGGCGTGGCGGCGCCTCGGCATAGCGCGCGGCCATCGCGCCGGTCAGCTCGGCCATCTTCTCGCGCAACTCCCCCGGCGCGATCACTTCGGCCTCGGCGCCGAGCCGCAGCAACTCGGTCGCCGCATGCCAAACCGTCTTGCCGACCGGCATGGTGGCGAGCCGCCAGCCGTCGGCGTCGGTACCATCAGTGAGCCGCATCCGCGCCTTGACGTAAGGGTGCGCAAGCGCGTCGAACAGTTTCAGCCCGAGCGGCGACAGCCGCACCGTGGCCTTGTTCGGATGCAGCTCG
Organism: Bradyrhizobium sp. UFLA01-814; assembly: GCF_046718885.1. Lineage (NCBI taxonomy): Bacteria > Pseudomonadati > Pseudomonadota > Alphaproteobacteria > Hyphomicrobiales > Nitrobacteraceae > Bradyrhizobium > Bradyrhizobium sp. UFLA01-814. The sequence continues at coordinate 50,761 of NZ_JAQOSR010000031.1, forward strand.
GCCTCCAGCCGCTCGATCGAGGCGCCCCAATAGGCGGCGAGGTCGAACTCCGCGGGCCGCGCGAACGGCGTCTCCAGCGTCGCGCAGTCCAGCACGCGTGCGACGCGATAGGTGCGCACATTGCCGTCGACAAGGCCGGCGAGATACCAGCTGCCGCCCTTCAGCACGAGGCCGAGCGGTGCCACGCGCCGCCGCTTCTCGGCCTTCCAGCTCTGGTAGCGGATCTCGAGCATGGTCTCGCGCAGCACGGCGCCGGCGATAGCGCGCAGATGCCTCGGCTCCTCGGTCTCGCCGAACCAGCCGGGCGCGTCGAGATGGAAGCGCTGCTGCATTCCTCTCGCGTTGGGCCGCAGGTTCTCCGGCAGCGCCGCCATCAGCTTGGTCTGCGCCGCCGCCATCGCGGCATCGAGGCCGAGCGCGGCGGCGGGCCCCGGAAGTCCGGCCATGAACAGCGCCTCGGCCTCGCCCTGCGACAGCCCGTTGAGCCGCACGCGATAGCCGTCGAGCAGGCGATAGCCGCCCTCGGCGCCGCGGTCGGCATAGACGGGAACGCCGGCGGCGGCGAGCGCGTCGATGTCACGATAGATCGTGCGTACCGAGACCTCGCAGGCTTCCGCCAGCTCAGGCGCGGTGACCTGCCCCCGCGCCTGCAGGGTGGTGAGGATGGAAAACAGCCGGCTCGCGCGCATGGCCAGATCATACCTGACACAAGATGTCAGGTATAGGCGGACATAAGGAGCCATGCCCCTGACGGCGCAAGGAGACCCGCCCATGACCACCACCGACCGCGTCACGCTGTATTATTCGCCGCAGAGCCGCGCCACCGGCACCCGCGTGCTGCTGGAGGAACTCGGCGCGCCCTACGATCTGCACGTTCTCAACATGAAGGCGGGCGAGCAGCGCAAGGACGCCTATCTCGCCATCAATCCGCTCGGCAAGGTGCCGGCGATCCGCCATGGCGACGCGCCGGTGACCGAACAGGTCGCGATCTTCATCTATCTCGCCGATCTGTTTCCGCAGGCCGGCCTGACGCCGGCGCTGACCGACCCGCGTCGCGGCCCGTATCTGCGCTGGATCACCTATTACGGGTCCTCGTTCGAGCCGGCCGTGATCGACCATTTCATGAAGCGCGAGCCCGCGCCGATCACGCAGTCGCCTTACGCCGATTACGACACCATGCTGGGCGCGCTGGAGACGCAGCTGGCAAAGGGGCCCTATCTGCTCGGCGAAGAGATCACGGCGGCCGACATCCTCTGGGGCATCGCGCTCTCTTGGACCATGATGTTCGGCATCGTGCCGAAAACTGACGTGTTCGTCCGCCATGCCGAACGCATCGCCGCGCGCCCGGCCTTCCAGCGGATATCGAAGGCCGACGACGAGATGGCGGCGCAGCATGCGGCGGCCGCCGGAGTGTGATACGGATCGGCCCGATGACGAAAGTCCTGCACAGCACCAACTGCTTCAACACCCTGATCCGCGTCGCGGAGGACTGCCCGGCGGAGCGCGGCGAGGAGCCGCAGCCGCGCGGCGGCCAGCCGACGGTTGCCGTGCTGCAATACCGGATGATCGCGGGCGCGCCCTACAAGTACACCTCCGACGACGTGGTGTTCGCGACGTCGGCGGCCGGCCGCGCGCTCGATGCGAAAGCGGCGAAGAAGGCGCGCAGCCTCGCCCGCGAGACGTTCTTCTCGCGCGGCCAGGCCTGCATGCGCGCCTCGCCGCTCGGCAAGCGTTTCGGCTGGGGTGTCCATGCCGACGCCGAGGGCCGCATCGCGCTCTACGCCGTCGACAGCAAGCGCTACCAGGCACTCGCGGCGGACCCGGAGGTCGCGCAGGTCCGCGCGATGCGGAGCAAGCGGGCGTAGCGGGCTGCAGCGAGAGTTTGCGATCAAACGCGCACTGTTGAACCCGTCATCCTGAGGAGCGCGTAGCGCGTCTCGAAGGATGAATCGGCCACCAGCCGGGCCATCGACCCTTCGAGACGCGCGTTCCGCGCTCCTCAGGGTGACGGGACTGATAGTGTGATCCGTTCGGTCAAAACCTCGGCGCACGCTTCTCGGCGAATGCCTTGATGCCTTCCTTGATCTCGTTGCCGCGCATGCTGTCGCGGTGACGGGCATCGGCGGCGGCCTCGTCCAGCTCGCCGCGGGCGAACTCGTTGATCGCGCGCTTCATGCCGGCCATCGCCTTGGGCGCGTTGCCGGCCAGGATCGTCGCGAGCTTGTCGACCTCCTCGTCGAGCAGGTCGAGCGGCACCATCGCGGTGAGGTAGCCGATCCGCAGCATCTCCGGTGCCGTGATCCTTTGCGCGGTCAGGAACAGCATCTTGGCGTTGTCGACGCCGAGCCGCGTGACGTAGCGCTGGATGCCGCTCTTGTAATAGTGCAGCCCGAGCCGCGCCGCCGGCATGAACATCTCGGCGCTATCGACGCCGATGCGAAAGTCGCAGGCGAGCGCGAGGTCGGTCGAGCCGCCATAGACGCCGCCATTGAGCCGGCAGATCGTCGGCATGCTCAAATCCTCGAGGCGGTTGACCACGACCTCGAACGCCGAGCCCGCGCTCTGCTGCTCGCTCGCGCTCACCGCGCGCTCGGCCACCGAGTTGAGGTCGTAGCCGGCGGAAAACGCGCGGCCGGTTCCGGTCAGCACCAGCACGCGGATCGCAGGATCGGCCTCGATCCGGTCGAACAATTTCAGCAGCTCGCCGAGGTCCTCGGCCTGCAGGCGGTTGAGATGCTTCGGCCGGTTGAGGCGGATCGTTGCGCGCGCGCCCGCGATTTCGAGCACGGGTCCGCTGGCGGTGTCGGCCGCGTCAGCCATCTTGGTCTCCATCATTGATTCTCACGTTCGCGCCGCTTGGCCTCGGCATCGATGGTCTCGGCGAGATCGGGATGCCTTGCCATCAACAGGCGGAAATCGACCAGGTCAAGCACCAACAGCCTGGTCACCTTGCTGGTCGCGACGCTGGCGCCGCGCTTGGCGTTACCGAGCAACGCCATCTCGCCGAAGAACTCGCCTTCGCCGAGCTTCACCTTGCGCCCGGGCAAGTCGACCTCGACCTCGCCGGCGGCGACGAAATACATGCAGTCGCCATTGGTGTCCTTGCGGATGATCATGGTGCGCGGCGGCAGGTCCATGGTCCGCAGCATCTGGGTGACGTCGGCGATCGCGGCCGGGCCGAGATGCGCGAAGAACGGCACCTTGCTGACGGTCTCCCAGGTTCGCAAGAAATTGTCGCGGCGGGTTTCGGCGGCAAAGCCGGTCGCCAGAATACCGGTCCACAGCCCGAACACGCCGAGACCCGAGATCATCACCATGGCGGCGACCACGCGGCCGAGCGGGGTGATCGGCACCACGTCGCCATAGCCGGTCGTGGTCAGCGTCACCACCGCCCACCACAGCGCCGCCGGCACACTGCCGAAGGTCTGCGGCTGGACGTCCCGCTCCAGGAAATATTCCGCGACGGAGGCCAGGAACACCACCATCAGGAAGATCACGAGCACGCTGAGCAGCGGCCCGGACTCCACCACCAGCACGCGCCGGAGCTGGCGCAGGCCGGGAATGCCCGGCACCACCTTGAGCACCCAGAGCACGCCGAGCAGCCAGGCGGTTTTCGGCTCGACGCCGGACAGCAAGGCCACCGGCACGGCCAGCGCGCCGATCGCATCGACCACGCCGGCGCTCGACAGCGCGTAGAACCAGAACTTGCCCTGCCGGCCCATGTGGCGCAGCCGCACCAGCCATTCGAACACGAAATAGGCAAGGCAGGCCCACAGCAGCGCATCGACCCAGCGCGGCGCCGCGTCATGGGCCGGCGCGACCGTCAGCAGCGTCATCGTGGCGACGCCGGCCGCGACCGCGACATAGGCTGCCGTGGTCATGTTGCGGCCGGCGGTGGCGGAAACGAAGCGCGTCAAGGCCGGAAGGACGAGCCGCTTGGACATCGGAACGGAGCTTGCCTGTCGGTGAACTGCTGGAATTGAGGCCCTGCGAACGGCGGAGCCGATGGCACAACGTGCCTCTCCCGGTTGAGGCCGTCAACGCGCAGGCCGTGGCGGCATGATCGCTGGGGAAGACGACCGCATCTGTTGGACGAAAGGCCTAACCATGTTGGCCCGATTTTGCGCCCGCGAATGTGAGAAATCGGACAAATCGTCGCTTTTTCCCGTATATCAGGGATGCTGGTCGCTGATGCGACCCGGGCCGGAATGAAGCGACTAATAAGACGATCTTATTCACTTCTTGAGCATTGGCTGGTTTCCGATGGATACCTCACATCTCGCGCAGCACGCCGGCGCTGCCGGCAGTCTCTTCGCTTCGATCTTCGTGGTCGCCACGCTGTCAATGCGCACCATGATCCCGTTGCGCGTCTTCGCCATCCTGACCAACATCATCCTGATCGCGACCGCGATCCCGACGCACAATTATGCGACGCTGATTCTGCATGCCGTGCTGCTGCCGGTGAACACCTATCGGCTGCACCAGATGCTGCAACTGGTCCGCAACGTGAAGAAATCGGTCAACAGCGATCTGTCGATGGAATGGCTGAAGCCGTTCACGACGGAACGCAAATGCACCGCGGGCGAAGTCCTGTTCTACAAGGACGAGAAGGCCGACAGCATGTTCTACATCGTCAGCGGCCGCTTCCGCCTGGTCGAATCGGGCATCGAGCTGCCGGTCGGCGCCCTCGTCGGCGAGTTCGGCATGCTGTCGCCGTCGAACACGCGAACCCAGACGCTGGAGTGCGTCGAGACCGGCATGGTGCTGTCAGTGACCTATGATCAGGTCGAACAGCTTTACGTCCAGAACCCGGCCTTCGGCTTCTACTTTCTGCGCCTCGCCAGCGCCCGTCTGTTCCAGAATATCTCGACGCTCGAGCAGCAACTTGCGCAGCACACGACCCCACAGGTTGCGGAGCCAAAACCTGCATGAGCCCCGTGACGAGTTCTGGAGGCGCCGCAGTGCCGGATGACGACGGTCTCCTGGCTTCGCTCCGTTACCTCTTTGCCGACATCATCGGCGATGAGGACGAGGGGCCGCCGGTGCTGCCCGACGCCTGCCCGGACCATCTCGGGCCCGCGGTCACCAAGGCCATCGATCGGTTGATCGCCTATCAGAGTACGAGCTACGCCCAGCTCTATATCGACCGGCTCAAGCGCTTCGCCGGCCGCCGCGGCGTCGACGACGCCCTGCTTGCCGAGATCGCCCGCCTGATGGCGGAGCGCATGGCCTATGAGGACGCGATCCGCATCGCGCAGCTCAAGCTTGGCGAAGTCAATGCGGTGGGCGGCCTTGCGGCGCGCTCGGCCGACGACGTCAAGAAGTTTCGCCTTGACGAGTTGATCGACGCCTTGCCGGCGGTGGTCGCCGATCCGGTGCTCGGCGTGCTGGATCAATTCGGCTGGCGGCGTCGCCGGGTCTCGATCCGCTTCAGCGCCAACAACCGCTTCAGCGTTCGCCGGCTCAGGATCGAGGCGGGCCTGAAACGCTGGCGGCTGTTCTCGGGACGCTATGCCAGGGAGCGCGTCTGGGTCGAGCGCTGGCTGCACATGATCGACCGCAGCCTGACCAAGCAGCCGGGCGCCGCCCCGGCGGTCGTGCAGACCGCGACCATGATCCAGGGTTACGGCGATCCCTACCGCCAGGGCATCGCGGACTGGCACGTGATCATCGACGGGCTCGCCAAGCCGACCTTCGACGGCGTGCTCGTGCTTCCCGATCTTGCCAACGCCATTGCGGAAGCGCGCGCCGCCATCCTGCCCGATCCGCGGCAGGCAGCGCTGAAGCGCAAGGTCGCGGAGATTCGTGCGCGGGCGCCGGCGGTGTCGTAAGAACCTTCGCCGTCATTGCGAGGAGCGAAGCGACGAAGCAATCCAGTTCTCCGCTTGCGGCGCTATGGATTGCTTCGCTTCGCTCGCAATGACGCGGGAAGCTATCACCGTCACCCTGAGCGCGCTCTAACGGGTCTGAAAGACTCCCCGCGGCTCTGCCGAAGCCGCCTACCGCTTGATGTGCGGCGGCTCGTCGTAGCCGCGGCGGCTGGAATAGAACAACAGCCCCATCAGGCCGATGCAGACCGCAGCCAGGACAGCAACGCCGATCGTGAACACCACGATGCCGTAGGTCGGCACCGGAGCGTCCACGGTCAGGCCTTCATAGGCGTAGGCGCCGACGGCGGCCAGAAAGGCCAGCAGGCCGATGCTGATTGCAATGCGCATGCGTAGCTGCCTCTGCTGAGGGCCGAGGGCAACAGGGCAATTGCGCCGGTTATCCCGCCGCGGCGGTGGCCTTGGCCAGCGCCTGCTGTCCGGCTTCGGTTAGCTCGGAGAGCGTCGTCCTGCCGTTCTTGGCGCATTTGATGATGTATCGGGCAACGCGGCGGCGGGTGTCATGTTCCTCGCCGTGAGGTGCGTCTGCGCAAACGCGATCAAGCGCAGCGTTCATGGCGAAGAGCGTGCGTGAGTCAAACCGTTCCTCGATCATCGCAGCTCTCCTTTGCGACTCGCGGCTACTTGCGGAACGTCAGCCACTCGCTGACTTCCATCACAGTCTCGGTCTGTCTGGCCTTCTTCATCAGCGTTTCGCGTTCCCGTCCCGGCGGCAGTTTGCGTGCCGCAATGCGCGAATCTTCGGCGAATTTTTGCAAGCGGTTTTCAAACGATCCGGGAGGCCGCGACCTGTTGCGCTTCTTCTTGATCATGCCGTCTCCGAGCTGGAACCAGCAATACTAGGCTTGTTCCCCGGATGCCGTCGTTAACCCATGACATCGGGCGAATTGAAAAAACACGCGCCCAAAGTCGCGACCAAAAATCGCGACCAAGGATCGGGACCAAGGATCGCGCAGGACCGCAGGAACGATCTTCGGCGCTCTGCGTAACACCCGTGCGTTCGCTGCTTTGCTCCCCGAAAGGCGGTGGACCACTCCGGTGACGGGCCTCGGCGAATTTGATCGCCGAGGCCCGCATGTCTTCAAGCAAAGCGGCCAAGGAAACAAGAAGGACATAAGCCAAGAAGGACATCATCAATGGCACATTCCAATCAGGGTATCGTGAAGGACAACAAGGGGCAGGAACAGCCGGCCGACAAGCAGCGCGCGCAAACCGCGCACAAGACCGACCCGCGAAAGTCGAATGCGCGCGAAGCGACGCGTGATCCGAAATTGAACGATGCCGACAAGACGCCGGGATCCGGCATGACATCAGACGACCGCGGCGATCCTCCAACAGGCTGAACGGCGTTCCGCTCTGCAGCAATCGCGGCAATGCGGCAGGAACGATGACCCGGGTCGACGGTTGGCGTCGAGGGATCAATGGAGAACTGACATGGCGATGGACGAGAAGGAGGTCGGAAACCTGATCGGCAGCGACAAGGTCGAGGGCACCGCGGTCTATGGCTCCGACGAGCGCAAGATCGGCTCGATCGAACGGGTGATGATCGACAAGAAGAGCGGGCGGGTGTCTTACGCCGTGCTCGGCTTCGGCGGCATTCTCGGTCTCGGCAACGACCATTATCCGCTGCCCTGGCAGTCGCTCAAATACGACACGAGGCTGGGCGGTTATGTCACCGGCGTCACCGAGAGCCAGCTGCGCGGCGCGCCGAAATACGGCAGCGAGCGGGATTGGAATTGGTCGGATATCGGCGCCACGCGCGCGGTGAACGAATACTACGGCGTGCCGTTCGTCTGAGCGGCGCCGGGCCCGCACTTCACTGGCGCCCCACCGGAGCTGACCTGTATGGCGGTTGCCGACATTAGCGTCGCATCCTTGGGGCGTCTGTACACTAGTGAACATACGTCAAAAGCTGTGCAATGTAACATACGTAATTGAAGTCGGTCCTGCAGTTGCCCGATTGAACATGCGGGAGACCAATGTCGTTGCCGTCGCTAATCCGGAAATTGGAGCAGTTTGCACGGCTTTCGCCGGTAGACCACGTCCTTCTCAATCGCGCATCCACCGAGCGCGTCCGGCATTTCGGTCCGCGGGTCGACATCGTCCGCGAAGGCGAGAAGCCGAAGGACGTCCATCTGATCCTGTCCGGCTGGGCCTATCGCTACAAGCAGCTCGAGGACGGCCGGCGTCAGATCGTGGCCTTCTTCCTGCCCGGCGACATTTGCGATGTGAACGTCTTCATCCTGCGCGAGATGGATCATTCGATCGGTACCGTCACCTCAGTGTCGATCGCCGACCTCTCCCGCGAATTCTTCGACAAGGTCGCAGCCGGACATCCGCGCATCGTGACCGCGTTCTGGTGGGAAACCCTGGTCAACGCGGCGATCCAGCGCGAATGGACCATGAGCCTCGGCCAGCGAACGGCGCTGGAGCGGATGGCCCATCTGCTGTGCGAGATCTGGCTCCGGCTGCGTGCCGCTGGCCTGACCCAGGGCGACAGCTGTGATTTCCCGCTGACCCAGGGCGATCTCGCCGATGCCACCGGGCTCTCCAAGGTTCACGTCAACCGAACGCTGCAGGAATTGCGCGCCGGCGGCCTGATCGTACTGAAGGGAAAGACCCTGGTCGTCCCCAATCTCGAGCGGCTGATGCAGGCCGGCCTGTTCAACCCGAACTACCTGCACATGGATCACGAGGGACGGCAGCTCGATGCCGCCGCGACGCCGACGGACGCGGCGGCCGGGTAGTAGCCCGCGCAACATATTCCCTGTCGCCCTGCGAAAGTGTTTGGTCCCGTTTGATTGGCAAGGGCCTGGATTGGCGTCTTGTAGCCGAGGCATTTGAGGCGGGTTCGGTTGTA
>NZ_JAQOSR010000320.1:0-4218 GCF_046718885.1 Bradyrhizobium sp. UFLA01-814
ACACCTAGCTCTTTGGCCGTCCGGTGCATCATCGGAAATGCTCTGTACATCGTTTCGAATGCATGGCGGACCTGCCCGCTGGGTCGGAAGCGAGAGTTATCGCGGAGCAACAAATCCTGGACATGCAAGAGCAGCTGATCCGGCGCCATGCCCTCGATCGGATAGGCATCGACCGCGTCGCGTACGCTTGCGGCCCAGTCGATCAGTCCTTGGAAACGAGACACCTCGCTTTGCGGCCCACGCCATAGGCGCTCGATGCCCTTGAAGCGAGGCCTTATGTTCTCGATTTCGCGCAGCAGGACGGCAAGATCCTGCAGCACTACGAGGTCTCGGCCGATATCGTCGGGTATCTCGCCCGAGCAGTATGGTTTCAGTGCCAGTCTGACCTTCTTTTTCCGGCCGCTTCGCACGACGAAGTTCGACGCACTCGCATCCATCCACTCACGCTCGAGCGATTGCACGTCAAGCAATGCAGCTCTGAGATCGTAACGGTCAGAGAGTTCCGAGGTCTTTTCGGTCACTCGGCCCACAACGTCTGCAAGATCGTACAGTGCATTCACACGTTCTGGTGCGTCGGCGGAGAGCAAAAGCGCGCCGTCTGCGGCATCGGCGTGCAGCATCAGTGAGACGAGCTTGATCAGTTGCGGCAGGAGAGCATCGTCGCTGGCGTTGCCGTCGAGCCCGACCGACGACACCAGATCGTCGGCGGCGGCCCTTACTTCATGCAACGCGAGATGGAGGCGCTCGACCAATTGCTGAAGTGACTGCACCCAGGCCGGGCTCCAGCGGGTCTGCTCGATGCCCTTGAGCGGATGGTCGACGGGATCGCCGATGGCCTCGAGCGCAGTGCGGATATCTGCGCAAATCTCGCGCATCCTCGCGAGGTCTTCGGGGGAGTGCATCGCCCCAGCGGGCCATGTCAGTCCGACATCCGGAAACCGTTCGCGATCGGCGACGACGCGTCCGAAGGCTTCGTAGGCCGTCATCCCGTTGGGACGACGCCGGTGCAGCGCGGAAACAAGCTTGTTCAGTTGGTCGCGCCGCCGCTTCAGTTCGCTGGCGGCAGCGGACCAATGCTCTTCGGTAACAACATTGCGTTCACGCCAGGCGGTGGCGAGCTGCTCGAGCACGCTCGACTTCTGAGCCTTCGTCGAATGGACCTCGAGACAGTAATTGCCCAGGCCGATCGCCTGCATGCGCTGCCTCACGACTTCCAGCGCCGCCGTCTTCTGCGACACGAACAGCACTGTCTTCTGGTGGGCAAGGCAATTGGTGATCATGTTCGCGATCGTCTGGCTCTTGCCTGTACCCGGCGGGCCGAACAGCACGAAATCGCCCCCGCGCTGCGCGGCCAGAACGGCGGCGACCTGCGAGGAATCGGCCGACAACGGCGTAAAGAGGTCAGCCGGATCTACGATCTGGTCGATCGTGTTCTCGGCGACGAAGGCGGCTCCCGATCCGTCATAGGTGTGGGTAGGGGTGTCTATCAAATGGCGGACGACGGGATTCCGCTTCAGGATATCGGAGCGGTCGACGAGATCCTTCCACATCAGGTACTTCGTGAAGGACAGTGTCGCGAGAACGACCTGCTCGGTGACCTCCCAGCCTTTGATACTCTTGATATGGCGTCTGATCGTCTTCCAGATCCCCGCGACATCGACACCTGTGGTGTCCTGCGGCAACTCTCCTTCAAGCTCGGGCATCGACAGGTCGTGATCCTGCTTTAGCATCTGCAGCAATGTCGGATTGAACCGCGCTTCATCTTCGTGCAGCGCCAGCCGGAAGCCAGAACGCACACTTTTGCGCTCAAGCTGAACCGGAACGAGGATCAACGGTGCGCGGTAGGGCCCGGCGCCCTCCTGCGGTGTCCACTTCAGGAAGCCGAGGCACAGGTACAGGATATTTGCGCCTCCTTCCTCAAAAGCGAGGCGGGAGGCCCGGTAGAGATCGGTGAGGCGTCCCTCAAGGTCGGCCTCCAGAACGGCGGTGTGCAATTCGCTGCGGGCCATGGCCTCTCTAATGAAATCCTGGCGCGCGTCGTCGTGCCGCCGCTGCGCGAGCAGGGTGGCGTCGCGCCCGTCGGTGCCGTCGAGCACGGTCGCTCTGCCGAGCAGTTTGAAGCGGTCTCCGCCGGAAAGCTTATCCTCGAGCATCGCCGCATCGGGGCAATCGATCGAGATGGTGGATTTCGTGTCCTTGAAGTTCAGCAGGCGGTTCTTCAGTGTGAGGTCTAGGAGGTTGCGCTTCCATATCTCGAGGCGATCCAGGTTCCGCTCGGAAATGGGTTCGCGTGGCTTGTCGAGATCCTCCTCGAATTTCGGAACATCACCGACTTCCTGGGCGATGGAAGGTGCGCCAGCCGGTGTGATGGTCGGCTCGCCGGAACCGGAGAGGTCGAGCGGCCGAATCTTGGCACTCCGCGCGCGCCTGACGTCGATGGCAAGTTCGAACGGTGATGTTGTGTCTTCGGCGATTAGTTTTGCGCCGGCATCGACGGCTTGCTTGAAGCGTCCTGGATGCGCTCCGGTGAGGAGTGTCGTCTCGACCAGCACCATCTCCTCGAGCTGCACGCGCTTGCGCAGCATCTGCGGGTCATCGATCACTAGGCTCGAGAAGTCCTCATCCACAAGCCACACGCCAACGAAAGCATGGCCTTCGGTCAGGACGAGCACCGGATTGAGGCCGGCTTGTTCGAGACAGGACGCATAGAGAAGAGTGAGATCCAGGCAGGTGCCGACCTTGCGAGCAAGGATTTCGCTCGGTCCACGAATCTGCTGGCCTGAACGTTCGAAACTCTTCGGTGGAAGAACGTAGGCGATCGAGTGAGAAACTAGTGCCGCCCAAAGAGCATCGGCGATCTCCCAGGCCCTGGCCTTGGTCTTCTTGCGATAGCCGTCCATCGCATCGTCCCGTCCGGCCGCGGCGAGCTTGCCCGAGGCTTCCCGCAGGATGACGTCGACGCTGGGATCGGTGGGTCTGACGAAGGCAGCCAACAATTCGGGCGCGGCATTGACGCCGCCCCAGTGCGACGGTGGCAGCAGATTGAGCTCGATAGCGTTCTCGACAAGGGTCTCGCCAGCCGCTTCTACACGAATGCGCAGCTGGGCCCGCCGCGACGCATTGATGCCAACAAGGAACGCCGGATCCAGCTTCAGGTCCAAGCTACGGATATGATGAGTCGCCCCGTTCTCAACTCGTTCAATCCGCCAGACCCCCGGCGTCATGAACGCGGGCTCCGACGCGAGGTGCACCAAAAGCTCCCTCAGGTCGCGGCCTTCACCATTTTCGAGCGCCAGTTCGCGGATAATCGGAACTGCGTTCTGATAAAAGGCAACATTGATGTTGTCCGCGGCGGTGCAAACTACCTTCAGCGTTCCCGCCGCCGATCCCTCAGCCCGTGTCTGCTCCAACCTCTGCCCCAAAATGCTAAGTTACAAAAAAACGTCTCAGGATTGATAAAATGCGCGAAGCTGAACCGCGTACGCCCCTCGGCATGCTGCGCACGAATGTCTTCACGCAATTAGCAATATAGGCCAGGTCACTTCTGCAATTCGAGCGTATTCCGGAGTTGTGCATCGGAAAATGGAATAATGCGCTCTGTCGGGAATGCGCCCGCCGAGGGCTATAGGCAGGTGCTAGCCTCGCGAGCGGAAGTGCGCTTCACAGCAGCAAAATCAACAGATTAGAAGATATTCTGTACGTTCTGGACGTTGGTTCCGGGAAGTGCGCTGTCAGGCGGCTAACCTAGGAAGCGGGCATTCGATCAACTACACGAATCGGTGGTTGCGAGCCCTCGATTTGAACTTGCTCCTGGGCGCCGATCGCGACCAACTTCATCAGATGCCGCGCCTATCTTCCCTCGAAGGGAGCGCTCTGGACGCTCTTGTTTGGCGTCAGCGATTGGCTTGTGCAAGCCCGACTGCGACAATTCGAGGGAAGAGCTGGCCTCGTCTGTCATCGAGAACGATGGCGCACCCGACACGATTCGAACGTGTGACCTTTGCCTTCGGAGGATACAACGGTTCTCTGCTGCCAACCGCGGAACGACTTGTTCTATCAATCGGTGTTGCGAGCTCCCGCAACCACTCAAATTTGCGAAGGAAGAGTCCTAGCCAACGCCAGTACGTGATTTTGACCTGCTCAGTAACATTCAAGGCGTAGTTGAGTCGCGTACGAAAGCCCATAGCGCCGCCAAGCCTAAGACGATTGGCGCTTGCT
>NZ_JAQOSR010000321.1:0-4178 GCF_046718885.1 Bradyrhizobium sp. UFLA01-814
TCATAGGACAGAACAAGACAAGTCGAGGTTCAGCAGCAGATCCAAGCGGATGGCGCGCTGCGCCCTTAGCAGCAAGTCTCCGCATGCGCCGGCGAGCCATCGCAAATCCGATAAAAAGAGGGTCCTCGTCGAAAAGAGGTCTTTGGCCCACGAGATAATCCGGCGGCATGATTTCATGAATAAAGTAGCCGAAACACAGCCAGCATCGACTTCGCGCCATAGAACGATGAGGTGGGCAGCGGGTCATCAACTTCTTGTCGAGCTCAGCGAGATCGCAAAACTCGCGTTGCCGATGGTGGTGACGCTGCTTGGGCAGATCGCGATGATGACGACGGACCTTGCGTTCATCGGGCGCATCGGCGCCGAGTCGGTCGCCGCGTTAGCGCTGGCTGGCAGGGTCTATTTTGTTGGCCTCACCTTCGGCATGGGCTTGCTGGCGGCGAGCGCAGCCGTCGCTGCGCAGGCGTTTGGGGCGAACAATCTAAGTGTGGTACGGCGCTCGCTGCGCATGGGTCTGTGGGCGGGGCTGCTTCTATCTCTCCCCACAGTGGCGTTTTCGTTGCTGGGTGAGAAAATACTGCTTTCTCTTGGTCAGGCGCCAGGCGCGGCGCGGCTGGCCCAGCAATACCTATTCGGACTAGTCTGGGGCGCAGCGCCCGCGCTGTGGTTTCTGGCTATCCGTAGCTTTATGGTTGCGGTCAACCGGCCGAAGCCGGTCTTATGGATCACGCTCGCGGCCATCCCTCTGAATGCTTTACTGGCCTGTCTGTTGATATATGGGAAGCTCGGCCTGCCCCGGCTTGAGCTCTTCGGCGCGGGTCTTGCGACGTCCCTGGTGAACTTTGGGATGGTCTTAGCCGGCTTATGCTCGGCCGCAATGTGTCGGCCTTTCCGTGACTACAAGGCGCTTGCGCACCTCTGGCGTTTCGATTGGCCGTTGATGTGGCAACTGATTGTGATTGGTACCCCCATTTCCGTTGCCTTTCTTATGCAATGCGGAACTGTCTCAGCTGCCGCCCTCCTGATGGGCTTGATCAGCACCGAAGCGCTGGCCGCTCATCAGATCACGCTCCAGGTCACCGGGATCCTGTTTATGATCGCGTCTGGCATCAGCATGGCAGCAGCCGTGCGCGTTGGCCATGCGGTCGGCCGCAACGACGGACCTGGCATCAAACGGGCTGGTTTGGCTGCGATGCTCCTCGGCGTAGTGATCGCCGCGATGCTGACGGTTGCGGTAATCACCGCGCGTTTTGAGATAGCCGAGTTCTTCATGGGTGGCCCCACCAAGGAGGCCGATGCGGCGATAGGACTCGCAGCCACGCTCCTTTTAGTAGCCGCAAGTTCCTTCATAACAGATGCAATGCACAACATTGCGTCTGGCAGCTTGCGCGGACTCAAGGACACACGGATGTCGGTCCTGTTCGCCGCAATTGGTCACTGGCTGGTCGGCTTTTCTCTTTCATACGTGCTCGGTTTCTGGATAGGTCTTGGCCCTATGGGAATCTGGCTTGGCTTGTCAATTGGGACTATGATCTACGCTGGGCTTCTTGTTCGGCGTTTTCAGCTGCTCGCGAATAGTCTTGCTCTTCTGAGCCGAGAAGAAATTGCAGGCCCAAGATCGGTCGTCATTGTTCCGCATTGTACTCGCCAAAAGTCCTATTCGCCTTGATGAGGCAAAACTAAGAGAAAACTAGTACCTCTGCACAGTGATTATGACTCTTTGGAAGTGTCGGGATAGGCGCGGCCCATTTTGGTGCGCGCCTTATCTGTCGTGAACATCCATTTGATGCGGGAGCGTGAGGCATTCCGCCGCCGTTCCCAAGCGGCGATTTCGCGGCGCCCTCGCTTTTGGGGGCGTCGATCCTGCGATCGAGGCACTGTCCCCGCACAAGACGCCGATCTCGATCTCGAGCCAGCTTGCGTGCTTGGGGTGGAGTGAAACTCGAGCCGCCGCAAAATACGGCTGGCTTCGGCAGGCGGGTATGCCTGATAGAGCGCGCCGACAGAACGGGTCGATAGATTGTCTTGGACGATCCGGACGGTCTCGACGTCGGGATACTGGATATCGACGAGTTCGTCGCATACATTGGGCGTGGCCGGGACACTATATCTCTAACCGGCCATGCTTCGGCAATCTAGCGTACCCAACCGTCGTGAGAGTTCTTGACGGATCTAGCGTCACCAGCTGAAGTAGCCAAGCCTTGTCCAGCCCATCTTTCGCGACTCTCGCATGAGAAGTGAGCTGCGATCCGACGAACACCGGTGAGACGAACTTTAGCGCAAGTTCAGCTCCATCGAAAAACTTACGACCGAACTGACGTAGGAGCAGAGAGCTGAGATGCCCCACGGACAATAAGGCCTGAGCGACTGGTGCCGGAAAACCCGCGCGTCGTGCAACCTCGTAGCTAGTTTGGAGGTTTTGCCGAAATTCGGGGGGGGGGTGCGTCCAAGATGTTGGATATCCCGAGAAGATGACGCTTTGCTCGAGTCCCACATATCGCGTAACCGGTCCGAGCACCATGCCCTCTTCGAGAGGTTCGCTGGGTCGAGCGATGACCGGCGAAGGGGGAAGCTCTGCTGATACCCGCGGTAAGCCATCAGACCAGTTCTCTGGAACCGCCCCTACGTCAGGCCCATGATCGCTGCTGTATCCGACCGTCCCAGTCGAAAGCATCTCGGCGATTAGCTGGCCTCCGGATGTAACGCAGTTTTGCACTGAGCAGTTCTGGCGCCCGGCGCGCACGAACTTGGCAACAATAGCCCCGGTGAGGGTTGCCTCGGCCCCAATAGGCAGCGGCGCATGGTATTTAAGAACCACTTTTGCGTGCAAGCTGCTGGCAGCGCCGATCCCTAGGTAGTCATATCTGAGCTCGGTCAAGTAAAGTAGGTGGTTGGCAAGCAAGCACGGCGGCACGAATGGGCCTAATTCGGGTAATCCCTTTGTGAAGAACCGAGGGTCTTCTCCAATCGCGAAGGCGTGCGCCAAGACGTCCCCCTCGCCAATTTGTTCAGTGACTTGGCCAAGATTGTCGCCGATTTGCAGGTTTTCCCAACAAAATAGAGAAACGCTCGCAGGTCTTTGGATAGGCATGTTAAACGATCCTTGTGGATTTCAGATTGGCGGGCGGCGTTATTTCAATATCCGATATAACCCCAGGACGAGTTACGGACGGTTCTCACGCTCGCTGAGCTCGATCGGTCCTCTGGGCTCGTTAGCGGCTCCGCTCACTTGCGTTGTTGATCTCGATGTAGCTCTTTGTGAAGGCATGTTTGTTGTCCATCGGGTCCAATCGGTTCATTACGGCTCACGCCAAGTAGCGTTTGGGGTTTTCTGCAGGGCCTCCAACACGATGACTATCACTATCCGCAGGCTCACCCCTGCCTTGGGGATGCGCCTGGGCAAACCAACGGACTAATTCGCGCGCCGCAATCGCGCTAGCATGTCTTGGTGTTTATCGAGGAAGTCATCGAACGCATCGACTATGAGCTCAACATCGACCCTAGTCATCGGTGTCGAGATCGACGCGGCAGCGCCATGCGGCAGAATGATTCCATTGTCCGCAAAGAACCGCGTGAGCAGCTTCATTAGAGTTGCCGCAGTTCCGGCGGATTGCGCCTCACGATAGTCGCTCGGCACTAGCTCCATAGGATGGATGCGAAAGAGTGACGCGGCTCCGGTTACGCAAAGAGGCGCGCTCCGATTCGAGATGGCGCGGCGGATCCCGTCTCGAACTGTGATTCCGAGCGTTTCAAGATGTGAAAAAGCCGCATGATCTAGATGCCGCATTGCGACAAGACCCGCTGTCATGGATAGAGGGTTGGCGGAAAACGTGCCGCCTTGCGGAAGCAGCGGCCGGCCCGCGGAAGCATCGAAGACTTTCATCACATCCTCGCGACCGCCGATGGCTCCAACCGGCAGCCCACCACCAATGATCTTCCCCATTGTGACGAGGTCCGGAACAAGGCCATAGCGGGCGGACGCCCCCCGAAAACTCTGCCTGAGATTCAGGACTTCATCAGCAATCACCAGAATGCCGTGGTAACTGGCAGTTTCCTGAACCGCAGCAATAAATTCAGGCCTTGGCGAGATTAGACCAACGCGGCTCGGCATCGGATCCACCACAATGGCAGCAAGCTCGTGTGCATGCAAAGACAACAACCGACGCGAGCCTTCAACA
>NZ_JAQOSR010000322.1:0-4156 GCF_046718885.1 Bradyrhizobium sp. UFLA01-814
TGGATATCGCGGCGACGCGCCACGCGAACAAAATAGGCGTCAAGCGCCATTCAAAAGGGCCGCAGAGCTACGCTTACACTCGAGGCGGCCGCGACCGAGGATGAACTCGCCGCCGGGAAGACAGCCAGAAGGGCGCAGACGGTGCGTTCGTTTGAGCGCAAGCGGCCGGTGCGCCAGCCCTTTCCTGACGACATCGAGCGAGAGCGCGTGGTCCTGCCGGCGCCGACGCAATGTCCCTGTTGCGGATCGGTCCGGCTGTCAAAGCTCGGCGAAAGCGTGACCTCGACGCTGGAGGAGATCCCACGCCGGTTCAAGGTGATCGACACGGTGCGGGAGAAGTTTAGTTGTCGGGACTGCGAGACGATCACGCAGCCGCCGGCGCCGTTCCATGCCACGTCGCGGGGCTATATCGGACCCCAGCTTCTGGCGACGATCCTGTTCGACAAATTTGGTCAGCATCAGCCGTTAAACAGACAGGTCCAGCGCTTCAAATGCGAGGGGATCAACCTGTCGGTCTCGACACTGGCGGACCAGGTGGGCGCCGGCGCCTTTGCGGTCAGGCCGATCTTTGAACTGATCGAAGCCTATGTGCTCTCCGCCAATAGGCTTCATGGCGACGACACGAAGATCCCGATCCTGGCGAAGGGGAAGACGGACACCGGCCGGATTTGGACCTATGTTCGCGACGATCGGCCATTCGGCGGGCGAGATCCACCGGCGGCGCTGTTCTACGCCTCACGCGATCGGCGCGGCGAGAATCCCGCGCGGCATCTTCAGAACTTCGCTGGGATCCTGCAGGCCGATGCCTATAGCGGGTTTAACGCTCTCTTCGATCCCGGACGCAAGGCGGTCGCCGGCCACGGCCGCCTTCTGCTGGGCGCACGGGCGCAGAGCATTCTTCGAACTGGCCGATATCGCCCAGAACGCGCGCCGCGGACGGTCGGCGACAGCGATCTCGCCCGTTGCGCTGGAAGCGGTTCGTCGGATTGACCAGCTGTTCGAGATCGAGCGCGACATCTATGGGCTGAGCGCTGAGGAGCGGCTGCACATCCGCCGGGAAAGAATCGCGCCACTGCTGACCGACCTTGAGGCTTGGCTCCGGGCGGAATCTGCCCGGCTCTCGCGTTCGTCCAACGTGATCAAACCGATCAACTATCTGCTCAACCGTTGGGAGGGCTTTGCTCGCCTTGTCCACGACGGAAGGATCTGCATGACGAACAATGCAGCAGAGCGGGCGTTGCGCGGTTTTGCCCTGGGAAGAAAGGCATGGTTGTTCGCCGGTTCTGATCGCGTCGCGGAGCGAGCTGCCGTGATGGCCACGCTCATCATGACTGCGCGTCTCAACGACATCAACCCGAAAGCCTGGCTTGCCGACGTCTTCGCGCGCATCGCCGATATGCCGCAGAACCGCCTGCACGAGTTGTTGCCCTGGAACTGGACGCCCCCTGCGCCGACATCCTCCACCCAGGCGGCGTAACCATGCACGTCAACAAGGTTTATGCCGTCTTCACCATCAGTCGCGTCGCCAAGGACCTCGGAGAAGACGAGGAGTGGCTCTGGGACGTGGCCAACGGAATGGACACAGAGGATGGCGTCATCTGGGTTTACGGCATAGGTGACGACCAGGTCATGGCGTTCACCGACTTCGGTATCGAGAACCTGACCGAGCTCATCAGGATGCACAAGGAAGACCCCGACCTCCTTAAGCGCCGGAATCGGTGAGCCCCTGTCCGCCGCCTAGCTCGGATGGATACCCTATGAGCGCTTTATGCGCAACAGAAGCCGACCATGTGCCGCCCAAGATGAATGACGACTGCCTGCTCGAGCTCAGTTGGATGTGCGACGGGCGCGAACTGTCACAGGAGCGATCCCGCTGCCCGGCTCGAAAAACGGGAGGCAAACATCCCAAGATCGCCGGCTGATAGCTCAAGAAATCCTGCCACTTCCGCCTATCGCTCAGGTCGCTGCAAGCAGATATCCGCATTGAGAAGATCTCAACGTGTGCTGCCTGATCTCGTCGTGAAGCCCACTAGCATATATCGTGGATTCATTTACTTCCTGTGCAGAGCGCTTGGCCACGCCACTATGGCTCTTTCATCGTGGCCCAGATGGGTGATCCACATCGTCCTGATGTTCGATTTTGTATGGCCTTGACCGACTTATCGAGCTGATATCGGCGGGCGGTCTCGTCTAGGGCTTTTTGTACCGAACGGTCGCCGCTCTTCTTGGAGGCACTCCATTGGCTTGCGGGAAATAGGACGTCAGGCAAATGCTAACAAGCGACAGGGCTTCGAACCGCGTTCCGAGTGACACGCCACTTATATCAGCTTCGCCACTAGCCGCCTTCGTACCTAACCTCCGAGATCGGCGACCCTTGCCTTATTGGCAGGAGCTGGATAGCTCTGACTTACGGAGTCTACTAGTCTTAGTAGGTTCGTTGTTCTCGGTTTTCGGGTAAATGACTGCAATAGTTCTGGAAGACAGGTGTCTGTGGCCTGAGACTCGTACGCTTGTCCACTGCTAAACCCGCTGGGAGAAGCCGGATCGTTCATTGGGCGGCGTGCTTGCAGAGACACGTTTTAATCGCATGACCAAAGCAGCATTCTGAATATCTACTATCGGATACCGTAGTAAAGCTATGCAAGAGCAGGCGGCCTAAGTGTAGGTAACAAGGAAGTTTGCAATGAAATCAGGCCATCGCAAGGAATGTTGATGCCCTTTTCAAACTTGACGAGATTTGGGTGAACTGGCGATCGCATCAATGTTGCGGATATAAGCGCGCCGCACGGCGGTAACGAGTACAAACAGGCACATTTCGGAGACACAACCGTGTCGTCGTATTTGAACAGCAGCGATCGCATGGGTCCAGACCAAGCGGCCGAAATTGCAGAAACTGCGACATGCAAGGCATTTAGGAAAGGATTGATTGTCGAATGATGCCGAGCCGTTGATCAGCCCGTAAAGTTCTTATCTGCACGCCTGAACTCAGGCCGGTATTCCGGGAATCTCTAGCCGAACACACTGGAACAGACAGACTAGGAAACACCATGGCCTATGAAACCATCAAATATGAGATCGCGGAGCAGATCCTCACCATCACGTTGAACCGGCCGGAGAAGCTCAACGCTTGTACTGTCGCTATGGAGCGCGAGTTGATTGAAGCCTTCGACCAAGCCGATAAAGATGACGACGTTCGCGCCATCATCGTAACCGGTGCAGGCCGCGCGTTTTGCGCTGGAGCCGATCTTAACGCCGACTCATTTGACACTGATGCTAAGCGCGGACCGGTGAAACGGCTGCCTGATGGCACGGTGGACTACGGTGATCCGAAAGTCAGCGAGAGTGGTGGCCACCTCACGTTGCGGATATTTAAATGCCTTAAGCCTGTGATCGCCGCGGTGAATGGGCCGGCCGTCGGCATGGGAGTGACCATGCAGCTCGCGATGGACATCCGTATTGCGTCTGAAGCCGCGCGCTTCGGCTTTGTATTTTCGCAGCGTGGTATCGTGCCGGAGGAAGCCTCGAGCTGGTTCCTGCCGCGCATCGTCGGAATCGCGCATGCGCTTGAGTGGTGCTACACTGGCCGCGTCTTCCCGGCGCCGGAGGCGCTTGCGGGACGGTTAATCAGCATGGTAGTCCCACCTGATCAATTGCTGCCGACCGCTCACGCGCTGGCGCGCGAGATCGCCGAGAAGACCGCTCCGGTGTCGATCGCGCTGATCCGACAGATGATGTGGCGTATGTTGGGTGCCGATCATCCCATGGAAGCCCACAAGATCGATAGTCGCGGATTATATACGCGCGGCCGTTCCGCCGACTCCAAAGAAGGCGTGATGGCCTTCCTCGAGAAGCGGCCCGCGGTGTTCAAGGATAAGGTGTCCGTCGATATGCCAGATTTTTTTCCATGGTGGACGGAACGTGAGTACAAATAACTATCGGACGTTACGCCGCGCTTGCGAGGTGGCCAGCCTCGCGGAGGCGAACGAGAGCCTAGGATAATTGTCATAATTGTTTCCACGAAGGTAGCGGCGTGAAGATCGGTTAAGTGAGGTGTGGCGATGACAACGGATCTCCTCGGTTCGGAAGGGTTTGGGATCAGCGTTGTGCCGATCGATGAACGAGGAGATGTCAGCCCTGAGGGCTGCGACGCTGCGGT
>NZ_JAQOSR010000323.1:0-4077 GCF_046718885.1 Bradyrhizobium sp. UFLA01-814
TAGCCGTCGCACTCGTTCTCCAGGATGAACTTCCAGTTCGCCTTGACGCGATGCTTGAGAAAGCCCGCCGTGATCTCGACCTCGCCCTCCGGCGAGGTGCGCACCAGGCGATCGATGGTCTCGGCCGCGCCGCCGAGATGCTCCTTCAGCGTCGGGCCGTCGGCTGCGAACGAGCCGAACACGAAGCCGCGATAGGAGGCGACGCGCGTCACCCGACCGAGCGCGAGCTGCGACTTGTCCTGCCCTTCATAGCCGTCCGGGAAGGCATAGCCGACCAGGCGGCCGTCATTGGCGAAGGTCCAGGAATGGAACGGACAGGTGAATGAGCGCGCATTGCCGCGCTCATAGGAACAGACCTGGTTGCCGCGATGCGAGCAGCGGTTGAGCAGCAGATTGACCTTGCCCTGCTCGTCGCGCGTCATGATCACGGATTGCGGGCCGATCGACTTGACGACGTAGTCGTTGGCGTTCGGCACCTCGCTCTCATGCCCGACATAGACCCAGGTCCGGTACCAGATGTTCTTGAGCTCGGCCTCGAAGATGTCAGGATCGGTGTAGAGCGATCCGTGCACCCGGTCGGGCCGGATCAACCGTTCCCATGGCGAGGCGCCGGTCATCATGTTCATCGTTCCGTCTCCCTCGCCGATCGCCCGCCGCGGTTGCCTTCACCGATCGTCAATAATAATCCGAACGACCGTTCGGTGAATTAATAGCACGGGCACCGCGGGCCGGCAAGCTTCTTTCCCGGCGCTACCAATGATTCCCGGAACACTGCGCAAAGATGCAATTCCGGGTAGCCGGCGATGCGACGGGCTCAGTCCTGCGCCGCGCCACCGTCGCGTTCGCCACCTGCGATCTGCTGCAGCATCGACTTCGGCGTTGTCGCGAGCTCGATCTTCAGCTGGTCGCAGGTCGCCCGCCGCAGCAGGCGTTCGATCTCGGTCGCGGCATTGCGATTGGCCAGACGCGTGCCCTCGCCGGTCGCCCAGAGCAGAAGCTGCCCGAGCCGCCGGTCGCCATCGTCGCGCAGCGCCTCGATCGCGGCAGCGTCGGACATGTCGCCCCGGACGCGGGGCGTCGCTGGAATCTCCGGATGCGTCATGCCGTCAGCCAATCGCTTGACTGCCACGAATGCATCGTCCTGCAGGCGCACCTGCTCGAGCAGCGGCGCGGCCTTCCAATCGGCGGCGAGCTTCATGCTGTTCAGCGCGTAGATCGCGGAGAACACCTGGCCGCGGACGAAATCATCGCTGCTGTTCGGCACGACATGGCTTTGCAGCGCATCGATGATGCCGTCGATCAACCGCTCGAAGGATGCACTCATGCCGCGGCCTCCAATGCGCGCTCGAAGGCCCGCACGATCGAGGGCATCTGGCTTGCCATCACCGCAAGCCGCATGTCGTTGAAACGATCGACCTCGAAGGCGCGCACCGCGCACATCTGGATCGCGGCCGCCTGATACAGCGCATAGGCCTCATAAAAGGCGAGACTCTTGTCCGAGACGGCAACGCCGGAGGCACGCTGATAGAGATCGATCACCTCCGCGCGCTCGAGCACGCCATAGAGCTTGCGGCTCCTGGCATTGAAGGTCGGCATCAGCGCCCATGCCAGATCCTCGTGGGGATCGCCGAGATGAGTCAGCTCCCAATCCAGAATGGCGGCGATCCGCCCCTGGTGCTCGATGAAGTTTCCGATCCGGTAGTCGCCATGCACAATGGTTCGGCGGGGCGGCTGCGGGCAGTTGTCGTG
Source organism: Bradyrhizobium sp. UFLA01-814 (assembly GCF_046718885.1). NCBI lineage: Bacteria > Pseudomonadati > Pseudomonadota > Alphaproteobacteria > Hyphomicrobiales > Nitrobacteraceae > Bradyrhizobium > Bradyrhizobium sp. UFLA01-814. The sequence continues at coordinate 1,750 of NZ_JAQOSR010000323.1, forward strand.
CAGCCAGCGTCCACCCCAATCGAGCAGCGGGTAATAGCGCGCAGTGGGACGCGCGAGAGAGGCGCGCCAGCCGGCGATCGCACGCAGCTCGGCGCGTTCCCCGCCCTGCTGCAGCGAAGCGAATGGTGTCGCGCCTGGGTCGATCCGGTGCAGCGACGCGAGGATCTCGACGAATTGCCGGGCGATCGCGCGCTTGTGGTCGGGATCGAGCTCGCTCGCCGCCCAGGGCGCAGGAACATCGCCCTCGACATGCGCGCAGATGAAGAACGGAAAGCCGATCTCGGCGCCATCCTGCTCTGATGACACCAACGCCGGCACCGGTACGCCGCTGCCGGCCAGCGACTGCAGCGCATAAACCTGGGGCAGCACCGAGTAAGGCGCAAACAGCCCGCTCGGTGGACCGACGCGCAGGATCAGTTTGCGGTCGCCTTCAGCCGCAGTGCGGGCCACGAACGCATAGGTGATCCAGGAGAAACCCGATGATTTGCGGCCGAAGCCGACAATCTCCGTCCGGCTCCCGGATATCCGCGACAAATGCCGCGCGAGTGCTGGCCGCACCGCGTCGTCATTGACCACGACCGGGCGAACAGGCGCCGGCACATCACCCGGCACATCTTGATCGGATCGTTTCGCAGCCTCCGGCATCAATTGACCGACCTCGTATAGCCTTGCCACTTCTCCTCGCGCAGCGCCGACTTCATGATCTTGCCGGAGCCGGTCAGCGGCAATGGCTCGAGGCGGATATCGACAGAACGCGGGCACTTGTAACCGGCGATCAAGGTGCGGCAGTGCGCGATCACCATTTCGGAATCGAGACTCCTGCCGTCCTTCGGCACGACGATCGCATGTACCGCCTCGCCCCATTGCGGATCGGGCACCGCGATAACGGCGCATTCCTTGACGTGCTCGTGCTGGAAGATGGCGTTCTCCACCTCGCCGGAATAGACGTTCTCGCCGCCCGAGACGATCATGTCCTTCAGTCGGTCGACGATATAGACAAACCCGTCCTCGTCCATCCAGGCGCCGTCGCCGGTGTGCAGCCATCCGTTGCGCAGCACGCGCGCGCTTTCCTCGGGCTTGCGCCAGTATCCGAGCATCACGCCGGCGCCGCGGATCGCGATCTCGCCGACGGTGCCGCGCGGTACTTCGTTGCCCGCGGGATCGATGATGCGGATTTCGACGCCGGGCGCCGCCCGTCCCGCCGATTTGCGCTTGCCCGCCAGCGGCCCTTCCAGCGCGTGGTACTCCCAAGGCAGGATTGTCGCCAGCGCCGCGCTCTCGGTCATGCCGTAGCCCTGATGGAAACGCCAGCTCGGCAGCACGCGCATCAGCTTGACCAGCAGCGCATCCGGCATCGGCGACGCGCCATATTCGCAATCCCTCACGCTGCTCAGATCATACGTGCCGAAGGACGGATGATTAAGCATCATGTTGAGCATGGTCGGCACGAACAGGCAGTAATCCACCTTGTGCTCGGCGATAGTCTTCATCGCGAGCTCGGGCTCGAATTTCGCGATGGTCACGTGCGTGCCACCGACCAGGGTCAGCGCGATCATCGGCGAGGTGCCCGCCAGGTGGAACATGCCGGCCGAGTGCAGATACCGCGTGTCTTCGCGGAAACGGAGCGCATAGATCCAGACCAGCGATTCATAGATGATGTTGGCGTGCGACAGCATCACGCCCTTGGGAAATCCGGTGGTGCCGCCGGTGTAGAAGATGCCGGCGAGATCGTTGTAGGCGCCAGACGCGTCCGCGATCGGCGCGTTCGCAACAAGCTCATCATAACCCTGCATGCCGTCGGGGACCGGTCCCTCGTTCAGATAGACCATCGCGGTGAGTGATTTTGCACCACGCAGTGCCGACGCGATTTCGGCGAAGGTCTTGTCGACCAGCAACAGCTTTGGCGTGGAATCGTCGATCGCATAGGCGTTCTCGGCAACCGCCCAGCGCGTGTTAAGCGGCACCGCGACCGCGCCCGCCCAGGCGATGGCATAGAGCGCCTCAATATAGAGGTCGCTGTTGTGCGCGAGGATGGCGACACGGTCGCCGGCCTCGACGCCGAGCCGCCGCAACCCGCCCGCGGCGCAGGCAACGCGCCGGCCGATCTCTTTCCAGCTCCGCGACCGTCCGGCATGGATGGTGCCGGGTGCGTCCTTGCGCAATTGCACCGCCGCGATCAGCGCCTGCGTCAGCTTCATGTTTCCTCCTGAACCGCCATGCGGCCGCGCACGCGCGCGGATGTTTCCGTCACGCGTGAAGCCGATACGCCGCCCGGAGATTCCAGTTGATAATCCGGACAGACGGTCTATTATTACACAACCGACGCGA
>NZ_JAQOSR010000324.1:0-3922 GCF_046718885.1 Bradyrhizobium sp. UFLA01-814
GTTCAGAACAGGAGCGCGCTGCGCGCCGTTCATTCCGGCGGTTTTTGATCGGCTCGCCGTCTTGGAGCTCGCCGTCTTGGCGGCCGTGCAGCTGATGGCTTGATGCGGATTCGCATCGTCCCGCCCTTCGACTCGATCTCGAAAGCGTTGGTCCTGCGAACCAGTTCGCCGAGGGTGCGGAAGCCGTAGGTCCGCTGATCGAAATCCGACGCGAAATTGGCGAGCTGCCGTCCGACCTCGCCAAGCGTCACCCAGCCGTCCTCGCTTGCCATCTGGCCGATCATCTTCTTGAGGATGGGCGTGGCGGCCTCCGGCGGCTGTAACGGCTGGGCCCGCACGGCGGCATCCTGATTGCTCGGCGCGCCGCCGCGCAGATTCTCGGTATAGACGAACCGGCGGCAGGCCTGCCGAAAACTCTCCGGCGTCTTCTGCTCGCCGAACCCGAACACGTCGATTCCGTGTTCACGGATGCGGGCGGCAAGCCTGGTGAAATCGCTGTCCGACGACACCAGGCAGAAGCCGTCGAAACGGCCGCTGTGCAGCAGGTCCATGGCGTCGATCACCAAGGTGATATCGGATGCATTCTTCCCGGTCGTATAGGCAAATTGCTGCTGGGGAATAATGGCGTGCTTCGACAGAATGTCGGCCCAGCCCTTGGACCTGGGATTGGAGAAGTCGCCGTAGATGCGGCGCACGCTGGCCTCGCCGATCTTGGCGATCTCCTCGAACAGCCCATCGGCGATCTTTGCAGATGCATTGTCGGCGTCGATCAGGACGGCCAGACGAGGCGAACGGAGTTCGGAAGGCATGGCATTTCTCGGCTGGGACACGATGGATCAAGGCTCCACGAGACGGCTCCGGAACCGGCGCACCGTCGTATCGGAGCACATCGCGCGTCCCAAGCATAGGCTCAGTGCATCGCCGGACTTCTGCGGCGTTGGCCAGCCTTGAGGCGGCGAGATCAGATCACCTCGCCCAGGTCGATCGCCCGCCTCGCGAACTCGATCGCCTTCTCGGCGGTGATCGCGTCCGCTGTGGTCGTCGCCTCGTCGCGCACGGACGGCGGCGAAGCGATCCGTATCTTCTTGCCGTTCGAACGGCGGATGGTCGCGCGCCAGCGATCGACATCGCGCCGGTAGGCATCGATCACAAAATCCCGATAGGTGACGCCGCTCATGAGCGGCTGAATCGATGCCGCTTCGACAGTGGGCGGCCGGCTTGCGATGTCGCGCACCATCTCGACAATCGTCTCGACGGCATGCTCACGCGTGACGCCGGTCGCGTCCCTGAGCAGATAGCTCACCGCCGCGCCGATCTGCGCCCTCGCGCGATCGTCGCTCGCAAAATCCAAATCGGCCTGAACTGACATATGGGGAAAACGCCTCCGCCCGACGCAACATCGGATACCTCCAGGCATCCGGTACTTTGCAACCACGTGACGTTTAGTCGGCTTCCCATTAAAGCCGGATTATCCGTTAGCCCCCGATTTCCCGGATGCCGTTAACCGGCTCTTGATGCCGCTTCGCAGGATGCCCGAAGCGGCAAGCATGGTCGACCGGATCACGGGAGGACCGCGCCACGCGTCGATTTGTTTGTAGCCCCATCCGGCGCCGCAGCCCGGGCCGCCGTCAATTCACGCGTGATCTTCAATTGACATATCACTGCTATTCGTGTGACATTTTATGAAAAGGCCGAAAAGAGCCGTCAGCATCCACTTGGGGAGGCAGCAATGACCATTTCCGACGTCACCGCAGCAGCCGGAAGCCGGGCTCCGGCCGTTGCGCGAACCGCGCAGGCGCAGCAGGTCGCCGACATCGCGGCACGGCTCGAACGCCTGCCGCTGACCTCCTATCAGCGCTGGATCTTTGGAATCATCGCGACCGCGTGGTTCTTCGACAGCATGGACCTTGCCGCGCTCACCTTCGTGCTCGGCTCGATCCGCCAGACCTTCGGCCTGTCGACGGCTGAAGCCGGGCTGCTGTCCAGCATGAGCTTCCTCGGCATGTTCGTGGGCGCCGCGTCCGCCGGCCTGCTCGCCGACCGTTTCGGCCGCGCCCGCGTCTTCCAGGTCAGCATGATCTTCTGGGGATTGGGCAGCCTGTGCTGCGGTCTGTCCACCACTGCGACCGCGCTCGGCGCATCCCGCCTGCTGCTCGGCTTTGGAATGGGCATGGAGTTTCCGGTCGCGCAGTCGATGGTCTCGGAGATCATGCCGGCACGCAACCGCGGCCGCTACATCGCGTTCCTCGAAGGATTCTGGCCGCTCGGCTTCATCGCGTCGGGCCTACTGACCTACTTCGTGCTGCAGGTCGCCGACTGGCGCTGGGTCTTCATCCTGCAGGCGATCCCAGCCGTCTTCGTGCTGGTGGTGCGCCGCTTCGTTCCGGAATCGCCGCGCTGGCTCGCCTCGCACGGCTATTCGGAGCGGGCCGAGGCCACGGTGCGCGACATCGAATCCAGGGTCCGCGATCGTCTCGGCGGCAAGGACCTGCCGCCGGTGGTGCGCCAGGCCGCCACTCCCGCGTCCGAAGTGACCGGCCTGAGAACGCTGTTTTCGGGGATCTACGCCAAGCGGACCACGATGTTGTGGACCCTGTGGTTCTTCGCGCTGCTCGGCTTCTACGGCCTGACCACGTGGCTCGGCGCGCTGCTGCAGGCCAAGGGCTTCCCGATCACCAAATCGGTGTTCTACACCATCCTGATCTCGCTCGCGGGTATCCCCGGCTTCCTGGTCTCGGCGTGGCTCGTCGAATCCTGGGGCCGAAAGGCCACGCTGGTGATGAACCTGCTCTGCGGCGCGATCGCCTGCCATTTCTACGGCTCGGCGGCGGACCAGACCCAGCTCATCATCGCCGGCCTCTGCATGCAGTTCTTCCTGTTCGGCATGTGGTCGGCGCTCTACGCCTATACGCCCGAACTGTACCCGACCCATGTTCGCGCCACCGGAACGGGCTTTGCCTCCGCGGTCGGCCGAATCGGTTCGCTGATCGGCCCCTATGTGATCGGCGTGATCCTGCCGGCCGCCGGACAAGGCGGCGTGTTTGCGCTCGGCGCCGGCGCGTTCGTGGTGGCGGCGCTCGCGGTGCTGTTGCTCGGCGAGGAAACCCGCGGCCGGACGCTGGAAAGCATTTCGCACTGATGGGCGCGCTGCGCGCCGTCCGATTTGGCTTAGGCCGATCGACCGGCCTTGTCATTGCCATCGGGCGTGTGAGATATCTGCTGTACAGCAGCACTCACGATCCTGATGGCACATTCGAACAAACGATCCAGCACGGTGCGCGCGCGCGCAGCAGGGAGCCGCCGGCCGGCACGGCAATCGTCCGCCGCCGGCGACAAGCCGCGCGGTTCCGCGCCGGCCCCTCTCCCGCAAAGCGACGTCACGCTCACCGATCGCGCCTATGCCGAGCTGGAAGAGCTGATCGTAACGCTGCAACTGCCGCCGGGCACCGCGCTCTCCGAGCTCGTACTCGCCAAGCGGCTCGACATCGGCCGAACCCCGATCCGCGAAGCCTTGCAGCGCCTGTCGCGCGACGGCCTCGTCAATATCCTGGCCCGCCGCGGCGTGCTGGTGTCCGAGATCGACCTCAGGGCCCAGCTGCGCCTGCTCGAAGTCCGGCGCGAGCTGGAACGGCTGATGGCGCGCGGCGCCGCCGAGCGCGCCACCACCGAACAGCGCGCGCAGTTCACCCAGATCGCCGCCGGCATGCGGCGCGCAGCGGAGAAATCCGACGACCTGCTGTTCATGCGGCTGGATCACCAGTTCAACACACTGATCTCCACGGCGTCGCGCAACGAGTTCGCCTCCCGCGCGATGGGCCTGATGCATGGCCTGTCGCGCCGGTTCTGGTACCAGCATTACAAGGAAGCGGCCGATCTGCCGCTTGCGGCGCGGCTGCATGCCGACGTCGCCGAAGCCATCGCC
>NZ_JAQOSR010000325.1:0-3851 GCF_046718885.1 Bradyrhizobium sp. UFLA01-814
GGCCGGTGATCCTACACTCGGTCGACCAAGTGTTCCGCGAGCAGGAGATCTTCCGCAGCATCCATGCGGTCGAGAACGGCTACCCGATCCACAATGCGATGACTGACGCCGGCCCGAGCCTGATCGAGCTCTGGGATCTCGCGGTTGCCGACGATCGCCAGGACATCGAGGGCTGGCGCGCGCCGTTCGACGGTGTCTCGGTGACCAGCCCCGAGGTGAAGCTGGCAAGGCGCATCCAGGCCGAGATCAAGCGCCTCGTTGCCAGCGGCACCATGACCGGCAGCGCCGGCGGACGGCGGCCACTGAGCTACGGCGACATGCTGATCCTGGTGCGGCGGCGCGGCAACGCCTTCGACGCGGTGATCCAGGCGCTGAAGCACGCCGGCATCCCGGTCGCCGGCGCCGACCGGCTGAAGCTGACCGAGCACATCGCGATCATCGACCTGATGAACCTCGCCGATGCGCTGTTGCTGCCGCAGGACGATCTCGCGCTGGCGGTGGCGTTGAAGAGCCCGCTGTTCGGCCTCGACGACGACGATTTGTTCAAACTGGCGTACCAGCGTCGCGGCTCGCTGCGCGAGGCATTGGCCGCGCAGGCGCCAACCGATGAGCGATTCGCGGCCGCGCTGCGCCGTCTCGAACAATGCGAGCGCCGCTTCACCCAGGAGACGCCGTTCGCGTTCTACGCCTGGCTGCTCGGCGGCGACGGCGGGCGGGCGCGCATCCTGCGCCGGCTCGGCCATGAGGCCAACGACGCGCTCGACGAATTCCTCGAGCTTGCGCTGAGCTATGAGCGCAAGGCGCCGGCCTCGCTGCAGGGCTTCGTCGCCTGGCTGCGCGCCGCCGACACCGAGGTGAAGCGCGATATGGAGATTTCGCGCGACGAGGTCCGCGTCATGACCGTGCACGGCGCCAAGGGCCTCGAGGCATCGGTGGTGTTCCTGGTCGACACCACGACCTCGCCGTCGGACACGCAGCGGCTGCGGCTGATCCATCTGCCGCAGGGCAATGCCGCGCCGAACGCGCCCGGCGTCGTGGTGTGGGCCGGCAAGAAGGCCGAAGATCCGCCCAACGTCGCCGATGCCCGCAAGGCGATGCTCGGCGACACCGAGGACGAGTATCGCCGCCTGCTCTATGTCGCGATGACCCGTGCCGCCGATCGGCTGATCGTCGGCGGCTGCATGCCGGGCAACATGAACACGGTGCGGAAATCGTCCTGGTACGATCTGATCACCAGGGGGCTCGCCAATTCCGGGCTCAAGCTCGAGGAGCTGGAGACGCCGGCCGGCAAGGTGATGCGCTATTCGCGGCCGGACGACGTCGCCGATCTCACCGGTGCGACTGCGTCAGCGGCCGCGGTGCCGATCGCGTTGCCGTCCTGGCTGCGTGCACCGGCCGCACCGGAAGCATCAGCGGCGGGCATGCTGCGTCCGTCCGATCCGGCTGACGGCGACAGCCATCCGATCCGAACCGGCGAATCGGTGCTGCTGCGCGCCCGCGCCCTGCAACGCGGCACGCTGGTGCATCGCCTGCTGCAATCGCTGCCCGACGTGGCCCTTGAGCGGCGGCGCGCCGCCGCGCTCGGCTACCTCGCGCGCAATGCCGACGGCTGGAGCGAACAGGAGCAGGCCGCGCTCGCGGATCAGGTGCTCGCCCTGATCGCCGATCCGCGCTTCGCCGCCGTGTTCGCGCCCGGCAGCCGCGCGGAAGTCTCGATCGTCGGGCGGCTGGAGCGGCCGGGCCAGCCGAAGGCGCTGGTCTCGGGCCAGATCGACCGCCTGGTGGTGACCCCTAGCCATGTCCTGATCGTCGATTTCAAGACCAATCATGCCCCGCCCAGGACCGCCGCCGGGGCGCCGCGGGGCTATGTCCGGCAGCTCGCGCTGTACCGCGCGGTGCTGGCGAAGCTTTATCCCCAGCTGCCCGTGCGGGCCGCCCTGCTCTGGACCGAAACGACTGAAATCATGGAGATTTCCGCCTCCGCGCTGGACGCCGCCCTGGCATAAGTTCATGTCGGCGTGAGCAACCTTGACCCGGCAAGGGGGCGTTCATAGGTTTGACCCATGCTCCCGGGCGCGATTCTCAACCGCCCTTTTGTCTCAACCGAACGAGGTACTCACATGGCCGTTGGCAAGGTTTCTGACGCCGATTTCGAAGCCGAAGTGCTCAAGGCGACCGGGCCGGTGGTCGTCGACTTCTGGGCCGAGTGGTGCGGCCCCTGCCGCATGATCGCGCCCGCTCTCGATGAGATTTCCGGCGCGATGGGCGACAAGGTCAAGATCGTGAAGCTCAACGTCGACGAGAGCCCGAAGACCGCGTCGAAGTATGGCGTGATGTCGATCCCGACCCTGATGATCTTCAAGGGCGGCGAGATGGCGTCCCGTCAGGTCGGCGCCGCTCCGAAGGCCAAGCTGCAGCAGTGGATCACCGCCGCGGTCTGATCCGATTCGAATTAGCTGATTTGTGCAAACGGCCGGCGATGAGCCGGCCGTTTTGTTTTGCACCCCGATCCCTGCGGTTGCGCGGCAACGCTTAGGAACCCGAGCGGGTGGCCCACGTTCTGGTGTCAAATGGCCCTCGGGAGGGACCCATGTCGAACCCCAGATCAACCGCGCAGGTCGCGGGACATCCTATCCATCCGATGCTCATTCCGTTTCCGGTCGTATGCTTTGTTTTGACCTTCGTTGCCGATCTCGCATTCTGGAAGACGGGCACTGAGTTCTGGGCCAGCGCCTCGCTCTGGCTGCTTGGTATCGGCCTGATCATGGCCGCGCTCGCCGCCGTTGCCGGCGTGATCGATCTCCTCGGAGACGATCAGGTCCGCAACCTATCCGATGCGTGGCAGCACGCCGGCGGCAACGTCATCGCGGTATTGATCGCGCTGTACAACTGGTATTCGCGCTTCGAGCACGGCACATCCGCCATCGTGCCGACCGGCCTCGCGCTATCGTTCATCGTGGTCCTGATCCTGCTGTTCACCGGCTGGAAGGGCTGGGAGATGGTCTATCGCGAGCATGTCGGCGTCTCGGATGAGGCGCATATCCATTAGGAGTGCATCGTCTCCATCACGCCGAGGCCGGCCTATCGAATCTCGTTCGTCATGGCCGGGCTTGACCCGGCCATCCATCTGCGTTCGAAAAATGCCCTTGCGAAGATTGAAGGATACGCGGGTCAAGCCCGCGTATGACGAAACGGGTTTGGGGCGCGGTTACCGGATCCATCCCGTCGCCAGCGCCGAGGCGAGTTCGGCCTGGCCGTGCTGGCGCGCCAGCGCCGCCATTGCCGCGTGGTCGTACGGAATGTGGCGGAAGGTTACGTCCCAGCCACCATCGACCTGCTCGAGGATCGCGTAGCGCGCGTCGGGCGAACCGGCCTCCACGACATGCGGATGCGGCTTGCCGACGCGATAGCCGGGCGAGCCGACGCTGCCGGGATTGACGATCAAGCGGCCGTCGCGAAGCCGCACGGCTCGCGCAGTGTGCGTGTGTGCGCAGAGGATCAGCGGCTGCCTCACGCCGGCGGCCCTTGCCTCGATCGCGTCAAGCGCAGACATGCAAACCTCGCCGCCCGGCAATACCGTCTCGAGCCAGTAGGTCTCGTCATCCTGGGGCGTTGCGTGACAGAGGAAAACCTCGTCGCGATAGACCGCATTCGCCGGCAGCGTGCGCAGCCAGTCGAGATGCCGCGGCTCGAGCCGGGTAAAGGTCAGCCGCTCCCAGGAGCCCATTTTCTCGTGCGGGCGGTCGATCAGATAGCGGTCGTGATTGCCGAGCAGATGGACCGCATCGAGCGCCATCAGCATATCGATCGTCGGCCGGGCATCGAGCGGCCCGCTCACCATGTCGCCGAGG
>NZ_JAQOSR010000326.1:0-3717 GCF_046718885.1 Bradyrhizobium sp. UFLA01-814
GATGGACCGCATCGAGCGCCATCAGCATATCGATCGTCGGCCGGGCATCGAGCGGCCCGCTCACCATGTCGCCGAGGTCGACGATGTCGGAAATGCCCTGCGCGCGGATGTCCGACAGCACGGCTTCGAGCGCGAGATGGTTGCCGTGGATATCGGCGATCGCAGCAAAACGCATGATATTGTCCTGTCCTCAAGCGCGACGTCCCGTCCGGATGGAGCGAAGCGCAATCCGGGCTACGACACCGACATCATGCAGGAGGCGTGCCGTTGGCCGCAAGCACGGGACCGGCCAGATACAGCGAGCCCGTGATCAGGATGCGCGGCGGCACCTCATAGGCCAGCATCGCAAGCCGTTGCAGCGCGGCGGCGACGCCGTCAGCGATCTCGACCCGCATGCCGAGCGCCCGCGCGGCGTCAGCTAGTCTGTCCGGCGCCATGCCGTTGTCGCGGCCGGGCACCGGGACCGCGATGATGTGGCGGGTCAGCCCGGCAAAATTAGCGAGGAAAGCGTTGGCGTCCTTGTTGGCCATCATCCCTGCGATCACGACCAGCGGCCGCGACACGCGCTCCTCGAGATCGCCGAGCGCCGCGGCCGCAACGCGGCCGCCCTCGGCATTGTGTCCGCCGTCGAGCCAGACCTCGGAGCCCTGCGGCCCCTGGCCGACGAGCGCGCCGGAAACCAGCCGCTGCATTCGCGCCGGCCATTCCGCATTGACGATGCCGGCTTCAAAGGCCGCGATGTTGAGTTTGAACTTGTCGATCGCGCGCAGCGTCGCAATCGCGAGGCCCGCATTGTCGAACTGGTGCCGGCCGAACAGTTTCGGCGCGGCGAGATCCAGCAGGCCGCGCTCGTCTTGATACACCAGCCGGCCGCGCTCGACGCCGACATGCCATTGCTGGCCGGCCGCATGTAGCGGCGCGCGCATGCGGTTCGCCTGCGCCTCGATCACGGCCATCGCATCCGGCGCCTGCTCGGCCGAGATCACCGGCACCTTGCGCTTGATGATCGCGGCCTTTTCACCGGCGATCGCCGTCAGATTGTCGCCGAGGAATTCCATGTGGTCCATGCTGACCGGCGCGATCACCGAGGCGAGCGGCGTCTCGACCACATTGGTCGAATCGAGCCGGCCGCCGAGCCCGACCTCGAGCAGCGCGACATCGGCAGGATGCCTGGCGAACAGGCAGAATGCCACCGCCGTTTCCATCTCGAAGATGGTGATGGGATTGCCGCCGTTGACGCGCTCACAGTGCTCGAACGTCTCGCGCAGCTCATCGTCACCGACGAGCTTGCCGCCGCCTTTGGCGCCCAGCCGGTAGCATTCGTTGATCCGCACCAGATAGGGCGAGGTGAAGACGTGCACGCGCAGGCCCGACGCCTCCAGGATCGCGCGCAGATAGGCGATGGTCGAGCCCTTGCCGTTGGTGCCGGCGACATGGATCACCGGCGGCAGCTTGCGCTCGGGATGATCGAGCCGCTCCATCAGGCCGCGCATGCGATCGAGGCTGAGATCGATGCGCTTGGGATGCAGCGCCGATATCCGCGCGATCAACGCCTCGAACGAGGCCTGCGATGGGGCGGCGCTTGCGGTCACGCGTGCGGCGCGGCCGGCACCGTCTCCGGCGCCGTGACGATCTGGGCCGGCTCGGTGACCGGGGCCTTGGGCTTCGATGCGGATTCGAGCGGCGGCGCCTTGGTCAGCAGGCGGCACAGCCGCGCCAGCGTGGCCTTCATCTCGTGGCGATGCACCACCATGTCGACCATACCGTGCTCGCGCAGATATTCGGCGCGCTGAAAGCCGTCCGGCAGCTTTTCGCGGATGGTCTGCTCGATCACGCGCGCGCCGGCAAAGCCGATCAGCGCACCGGGCTCGGCGATCTGGATGTCGCCGAGCATCGCATAGGACGCGGTGACACCGCCGGTGGTCGGATTGGTCAGCACGACGATGTAGGGCTGGCGCGCCTCGCGCAGCATCTGCACGCCGACGGTGGTGCGCGGCATCTGCATCAGCGACAGGATCCCTTCCTGCATCCGCGCGCCGCCGGATGCGGCGAACACGATGAAGGGCGACTTCTTCTCGACCGCGAGCTCGAGCCCGCGCACCATGGCTTCACCGGCGGCCATGCCGAGCGAGCCGCCCATGAAATCGAAATCCTGCACCGCGACCACGACGCCGGCGCCCTCTAACTTGCCGTAGCCGACCTTGATCGCGTCGTTCAGCCCGGTCTTGGTGCGGGCGTCCTTGATGCGGTCGACATATTTGCGCTCGTCGCGGAATTTCAGCGGATCGGCCGTCACCTCGGGCAGCGCGACATCGAACCAGGTCTCGTTGTCGAAGATCGACTTCAGCCGGGCCACCGCGCCCATGCGCATATGGTAGTTCGAGCCGGGGATGACGAACTGGTTGGCCTCGACGTCCTTGTAGAACACGAGCTGTCCGGAATCCGGACACTTGATCCAGAGGTTTTCCGGCGTCTCGCGCCGCAGGATGTTGCGGATCTTCGGCCGGACGACGTTGGTGAGCCAATTCATGGTTCGCTCCGAAATGCGGATCGGTTCCGCACCAGCTGGATATATGGCGGGCCGGGCGAGCCCGGCAAGCCGCCATCGGCGGCCTTGTTGCCGCAAAATGTGGCTTATTCAGCGGCCTGTTTGGCGCCCCGGACCCCCTGCGCCAGCGCCGACACCAGGTCCGCCACCGCGCTCACGGTCTTCGGCGTCGCGCGGCCCTCGGCATCGAGATTGGCACGCACCACATCGACGATTGCGGTGCCGACCACCGCGCCGTTGGCGTTCTCGGCGATCGCGCGCGCCGTCTCCGGAGTGCGGATGCCGAAGCCGACGCAGACCGGCAGCTTGGTGTGCCGCTTGATGCGGGCCACAGCTTCCGCGACCACCTTCGAATCGGCCGTCGCAGCGCCGGTGATGCCGGTGATCGAGACGTAATAGACAAAGCCCGAAGTGTTGGCGAGCACCGCCGGCAGGCGCTTGTCGTCCGTGGTCGGCGTCGCCAGCCGGATGAAGTTCAGCCCGGCCTTCATCGCGGGGATGCAGAGCTCGGTATCTTCTTCCGGCGGCAGGTCGACGATGATCAGGCCGTCGACGCCGGCGGCCTTGGCATCGGCCAGGAAGCTGTCGACGCCGTAGATGTAGATCGGATTGTAGTAGCCCATCAGCACGATCGGCGTGGCGTTGTCGTCCCTGCGGAAGTCGCGGACCATCGCCAGCGTCTTGCGCAGCGTCATGCCGCCCTTGAGCGCGCGCAGGCCCGCGGCCTGGATCGACGGGCCGTCGGCCATCGGATCGGTAAAGGGCATGCCGATCTCGATGACGTCGGCGCCGGCCTTCGGCAGCGCCTTGAGGATGTCGAGCGAGGTCTTTGCGTCCGGATCGCCGGCCATCACGAAGGTGACGAAAGCGGAGCGGCCCTGCTGCTTCAGCTCGGCGAAACGTGCGTCGATACGGGTGGTCACTTCTTCCTGCCCTTCAAGATGTCGCCAACCTGCGGCACGTCCTTGTCGCCGCGGCCCGAGAGGTTGACCACCATCAGGTGATCCTTCGGCCGCTGCGGTGCGAGCTCGGACAGTTTCGCGATGGCGTGCGCCGATTCCAGCGCGGGGATGATGCCCTCGAGCCGCGACAGCAGCTGGAAGGCAGCCAGCGCCTCCTCGTCGGTCGCCGAGAGATACTTCACGCGGCCGGTCTCGTGCAGCCAGGCG
>NZ_JAQOSR010000327.1:0-3705 GCF_046718885.1 Bradyrhizobium sp. UFLA01-814
ATGCATTCCGGGTGAGGGGGAGCCTCCGCAATCTCATCTGTCACTGTATCCGCGGAGATCGCCCCTCACCCCAACCCTCTCCCCGTAAGAACGGGGCGAGGGAGCGCACCGCGGTCGCTATCCGACCTAATCTCATTGTCCTCCAGGATTCCAATGACCCGTCACATCGTCGCGCGCACCAGTGAGATTCCGGCCGGCGGCAACAAGGTGTTCGGCCTCGAGGGCCGCGACATCGTCGTGTTCCATGTCAATGGCGAGTTCTTCGCGCTGCTCAATCGCTGCCCGCATGAAGGCGCGCCGCTGGAGAAGGCGGCCTGCGTCGCGCGCCTGACCTCGCCGGAACCCGGCATCTATCAGCGCGACCGCGTCGGCGAGATGCTGCGCTGTCCGTGGCACGGCTGGGAATTCGACATGCGCAACGGCCAGTCCTGGTTCGATCCCAAGCGGTTCAGGATCCGCTCCTATCCGGTCGCGGTCGAAAGCGGCGCCGAGTTGCAGAAGGGGCCGTATGTCGCCGAGACGTTCCCGGTGCATATCGAAGACAATTACGTGATCGTCGAGATTTAAGGCGGCGCGCTTGCGCAGTTCGCGCGACCGCGTGCGCGCCGCCGCGGACCTCGTCATGCCCGGGACAAGCCCGGCCGTGACACAGATAAGGTTGTTGCGGATTATGCAATAATGAAGTTCAGATCGCGACAATTATAATAACCGCTGCAATGGGCCACCTTGAGGTGGCGGTCGGGAATGAACCCGTCCCCCCACATCAGGAACGGCACATGAAGCTCTATCACTTCGCTCTCTCCGGCCACGCGCATCGCGCGCGCCTGTTTTTGTCGCTGCTGGGCATTCCGCACGAACTTGTCGACGTCGACCTCAAGTCCGCCGCGCAGAAGCGGCCGGAATTCCTCGTGCTCAACCCGTTCGGCCAGGTGCCGGTGCTGGACGATGACGGCACCATCATCGCCGACTCCAACGCGATCCTGGTCTATCTCGCGACCAAGCTCGGCCGCACCGACTGGCTGCCGCAGGATGCAAAGGGCGCCGCCGCGGTCCAGCGCTGGCTGTCGGTTGCTGCCGGCGATCTCGCGTTTGGGCCCGCAGCGGCACGCCTCATCACCGTGTTCGGCGCAAAGCACAATCCGGACGACGTGATCGCGCGGGCGCATGTCCTGCTGAAGCGGCTCGAAGCCCATCTCGCCGGGCGCGACTGGCTGGTCGGTACCGCGCCGACGATCGCAGACGTTGCGCTCTACAGCTATCTGTCGAGCGCGCCCGAAGGCAATGTCGATCTCTCCGCCTATGCGCGCGTCAACGCGTGGCTGCGCCGGATCGAGGCGCTGCCGGGCTTCGTGGCCTTCGCCAGGACCCCTGTCGGTCTGGCGGCCGCGTGACCTGCTGACCGGGCGTGCCGTCGGGCGCGCCCGTCCAACCCCGAAGGGGAGGGCGATACGATGAGCGACAGACGAACCAAGCACAAGCTCGCGACCTGGCATGCCGGCGAAAAGGCGATCCAGCAGCGGGTTGGTGTCGCCGAGAAGATGGACGCCGTCGGCCAGCGCGCGGTGCGCGACTTCATGCCCGACCAGCATCGCGATTTCTTCGCGCAGATTCCCTTCATCGTCGTCGGCAGCGTGGACCGAAGCGGCGACGCCTGGGCTTCGCTGCTGACCGGCAAGCCCGGCTTCATCTCCTCGCCGACGCCGCGCAGCCTCGAGATCGATGCGCGGCCCGACGCCGGCGATCCCGTCAGCGAAGGCATGCGCGAGGGCGATGCGATCGGACTGTTGGGGATCGAACTGCATACGCGGCGCCGCAACCGCGCGAACGGGTTGCTCCGCGCGGCATCAGGCAAGGCACTCAGCTTCGAGCTCGATCAGAGCTTTGGCAATTGCGCGCAGTATATCCAGCTTCGCGATTTCGCTTTCGTGCGCGAGCCGGATGAACCCTTTGCGGGAGAGATCGAGGCGAGTACGACGCTCGACCAGGCTGCGCGCGACATGATCAAGGCGGCCGACACGTTCTTCGTGGCGTCCTATGCCGAGCGTGAGGACCGTCGCCAGGTCGACGTCTCGCATCGCGGCGGCCGGGCGGGCTTCGTCCGCGTCGCCGACGACGGCACGCTGACGATTCCCGATTTCGCCGGCAACCTGTTCTTCAACACGCTCGGCAACATCCTCGTCAACGGCAAGGCCGGGCTGGTGTTTGTCGATTTCGAAACCGGCGACTTGCTGCAGCTGAGCGGTGACGCCGAGGTGATGCCGGACTCACCGGAGATCGGGGCGTTTCAGGGCGCCGAACGGCTCTGGAGTTTCCGTGCCCGCCGTGTGGTGCGCAGGCGCGGCGCGCTGCCGCTGCGCTGGGCGTTCCGGGCCGAAGGCTGGTCGCCGAATTCGCTGATGACCGGCGACTGGATGCAGGCCGCCGAGCGGATCCGCGCGGCCGAGCGCGCCGCGCAGTGGCGGCCGTTCAAGGTCACTGGGATCGTCGACGAGAGTCGATCGATCCGCTCGTTTCATTTGCAGCCGGACGATGGCGCGGGGCTGCTTCCGCACCGGGCGGGACAGCATTTGCCGATCCGTCTCTCGTTGCCCGGTTTCGACAAGCCGGTGATCCGCACCTACACGCTGTCGGTCGCGCCGTCGGACGGCATGTACCGCATCAGCGTGAAGCGCGATGGTGTCGTATCGCAACATCTCCACGACACCATCCATGTCGGCGACATCATCGAAGCGCGCGCGCCGGCTGGTGGCTTCACGATCGATGCGCGCGAGAAGCGGCCCGCGGTGCTGCTCGCCGGCGGCGTCGGCATCACGCCGCTGCTCGCGATGGTGCGCCACGTGGTCTATGAAGGGCTGCGCACCCGCGGCATCCGGCCGACGACCCTGATCCAGGCCGCGCATGCGAAGCAGGACCGCGCGTTCGGCGATGAATTGCAGCAGCTGGTGGATGCCGCCGGCGGCGCGCTGCGGATCATCCGCGTCCTCGGCGATGTCGACGGCGCTGAGCAGGGCACAGACTACGACGCTGCCGGACGGATCGACATGGCGCTGTTGTCGCGCGTCCTGCCGTTCAACGACTACGACTTCTATCTGTGCGGACCGCCGCAGTTCACCCAATCGCTCTATGACGCCCTGCGCGGCTATAACATTGCCGACGGCAGGATTCACGCCGAAGCCTTCGGTCCTTCATCGCTGGTCCGGAAGCCCGACCTCGTCACCGCAGCGCCGCCGCGCCGGCCGCCGGCGACGACGCCGATCCCGGTCGCCTTCACCACATCGCTGAAGGAGGCGCGCTGGACGCCTGAGGCGGGGACGCTGCTCGAACTGGCGGAAGCGCGCGGCCTCAGCCCCGCCTTCAGCTGCCGGGAAGGCAATTGCGGAACCTGCCGAACGCGATTGCTGGCAGGCGCAGTGACCTATGTGAAGCAGCCCGCCGCCGAGGTGGCCGATGACGAGGTGCTGATCTGCTGCGCGGTGCCGGCGAAGCCGGAGGCCGACGGCGAGGATCGGATCCAGCTTGATCTCTGATCAGCCGCGCTGGCAGGACACCGGCCTGCGCAGCTTGGTCGCCTAAGAGATGAGGTTGAATGGCAATCGCAAGGTGGTGCGCGCCCTCTCCCGCTTGCGGGCAGGGCAATCGCATATGGAAAGAAATCTGTCGGGCAGCGTCCTCGCGGCCATCCTTCGAGACGCCCGCCTTCGGCGG
>NZ_JAQOSR010000328.1:0-3644 GCF_046718885.1 Bradyrhizobium sp. UFLA01-814
GAGGCTCCTGACCCGCAGACTTGCCGCTGCTGGTAAGGTTGGGTGACTTATGAGTCAGACTCTCAGGATGACGGTGAGGCACTCTCGCTGGGCTAACTCGCTTACTTCACCCGCTGTTTCTCTCGAGCTTTTCAGCCTCCTGATCGAGTTGAGGCGCGCGAAACTTCCCGATGCCGAACGGCTCGAAAGCCACGTAAGCGATCCTGTCCAGAACCGTTCTGGGGTGTTTCGCGGATGACGACGGCTATCGGTGTCCGGCGTGCTATGCTGACCGCCCTGCCGCTATTTGATCGACATTGAGTTGACCCATCAATTTGCAGCGAGGAGAAATCCGATGACATCTAATGTTGAGGCAACCAGGAAGGGTTATGAGGCCTTTCAACGTGGTGACATTCCGGCGCTCATCAGGGATCTGATCGATGACGACTGTACGTGGATAACCCCAGGTCCCCAGGATAAGTTGCCTTGGGCCGGGACCTTTAGGGGCAAGCAGCAGATTGCGAACTTCTTCGTCCAGGTCGGCGAGAACCTGGAATTCAGCGAGTTTGCACCGCGTGAGATGATTGAGCAGGGCGACACGGTCGTGGTCCTGGGTACACTCACGGCGCGGGCAAAGAAAACAGGCAAGACTGTAACGAACGAATGGGCCCACGTCTTCAAGTACCGTGACGGGAAGGCGGTCCGCTTTCAGGAGTACATTGACACTGCGGCGGATGTTGCCGCGATGTCGTGAGGGCGCGAGAGGCGACCAGCTGAATCAGACGCGCATTCGCGGGTGTCGTCGGCGTCACCCGACTCTATCGGCTACTTCACCCGCTGCTTCTCGAGCTTGCGTGCCAATGTCCGGCGATGCATGCCGAGCCGGCGGGCGGCCTCGGAAATGTTGAAGTCGGTCTCGATCAGGGTCTGGTGGATGCGCTCCCATTCCAGCGTCTTGATCGAGGTCGGCCGCACGCCGACCTCGATGGCGGCGTTGCCTTGCGCCTTAAGGAACGCGGCCTCGATGTCGTCGGTGTTCGACGGCTTGGCCAGATAGTGGCAGGCGCCGAGCTTGATCGCCTCGACCGCGGTCGCGATGCTGGCGAACCCGGTCAGCACGACGATCAGCATCTCGGGGTCGTGCGCGTGCAGCGCCTCGACGCAGGCAAGCCCCGATGCGCCGCCGGCGAGCTTGAGGTCGACCACCGCATAGCCGGGCGACTGCTGCTCGAGCAGCTGGCGGACCTCGTCGAGCGAGGCCGACACCGCCACATCATAGCCGCGGCGCTCGAACGAGCGTTTCAGCGTGCGAGCAAAGCCGGCGTCGTCCTCGACGATCAGGAGCTGGCGTTCATCCGTCAAGATGGTCTCCGATCGCGAGCGTCGAGAGCGGCAGCTCGAGCTTGACCGCGGCGCCGATGTCCGGCCGGTTGCGCGCCGTCACCACGCCGCCCAGCTTGCGCACGACGTTGACCACCAGGAACAGGCCGAGGCCGCTGCCGGGGCTGCCCTTGGTCGATTGATACGGCTTGCCGATATGCGCCAGCATCTCGCGCGAGAAACCCGGGCCGCGATCGGTCACCGACAGCACCAGGCGGTCGGCATTGCGCTCGGCGGTCAGCTCGATCCAGTCGCGCGAGACTTCGGCGGCGTTGTCGAGCACGTTGAAGATCGCCTGCTTGAGCGCGATGTCGGATACGATCGCGATATCGGCGCCGAAGGCGTTGCGGAAATACAGCGTGGCCGACGGCCGCGTTGTCCGCCATTCCTCGACCAGCGCCGTCAGGAACGCCGCGACCGTGGTCGGCGAGGAGCCTTCGCCGCGGGCTTCGCCCGCCGAGAGCAAGATGCCCGTGACGATCGACTTGCAGCGCTGCACCGAGATCTCCATCTCGCCGAGGTCTTGCGACATTTCAGGATCGGAGGCGAGCGCGGGCATCCGGCGCCAGTCGCCCAGGATGACCGAGAGCGAGGCGAGCGGCGTGCCGAGCTCATGCGCGGCACCGGAGGCCAGGAGGCCGATCCGGACGATGTGATCCTGCTCGGTGGCGTGCTGGCGCAGCGCCGCGAGGCGCAGGTCGCGATCGCGCAGATTGCGGTTGATCCGGGTCATGAACACCACGAGCAGCACGGCGTCGAGCACGAGGCCGATGAAGGTGCCGGCGATATAGAGGTTGAAGGCATCGGCGAAGCCTTGCTGCGGCAGCTCCAGCGGCCGGTAATAGCTGGTCAGCCAGGCGAAGTTCATGCACACCAGCGCCACCAGCGACCAGGTCGAGGGCGCATCGAGCAGCACCGCGCCAAGCGTTACCTGCAGCAGGTAGAGCGAGGTGAACGGATTGGTGGCGCCGCCGCTGAGATAGAGCAGGGCGGTCAGCGCCGCCACGTCGAGCGCCAGCGCGACCAGCAGCTCGCGGTTGTTGATGTCGGCGCGGTAGCGCAGCCACAGCAGGCTGACGACATTGAGTGCCACCAGCCCGGAGATCACGGCAGCCAAGGGCAGCAGCGGCAGCGCAACGCCCAACCAGAACTGCACGAAGCCGATGGTAGCGATCTGGCCGATCACGGCGATCCAGCGCAGCTGGACCAAGAGGGCCATGTTCTTGCGATTGGTCGCGATGTCGGCGGGCGCGGCGAGATCGAACGGCATGCCCGCAGCCGCGCCCGCGGCGGACGCCATCACCGCCGTGCCGGGCGCGGCCTTGTCGTCATGCAGATCCGATGTGCGCTCGAGCATCTGGGCCTGTGTCGCGAGACAGATTGCGGGCTGCGCCGATCAGGCGGCGCACGGCGGCGCGCCGTGAGCCCCACCTTGGATCGGCGGCGCCGGCGCGGCTCCTGCCGCTGATGACGCGCAGGAGCGCGGCCGCCAGCATAAAGGCCAGTGCGAACCATGTCAGCGCGTAAATCAGGTGGTTGTTCGGAAACCGCACGATCGTGAGCCCGCCGACGGGGTATCCGCCAGGATTCGGCGTCGCATCGGCGTCGATGAAGAACGGGGCGACCTGCGACAAGCCGTGCATGGCGGCGATCGCGGCGACGTCGCGGGAATACCAGCGGCCGGCCGAAGCGTCGTTGCTGCGCAGGAATCCGCCCTTCGGCTCCGACATCCGCATCAGTCCGGTGACGCTGACAAGGCCTTGCGGCTCGCCATCGCGCCGTGTCGCGGGATCGCGTTTATCAGTGGGAACAAAGCCGCGGTTGACCAGCACCGTGGTTCCGTCGGCGGCTTGCAGCGGGGTCAGCACCCAGAAGCCGGGACCTTCGGCCGTGACGGCCTGCACCAGCGTTTCATCGGCGTTGAGGAACGTGCCGCGTACGGTGACGCGGCGGTATTCATCGCTCGCGGCCGTGACGGCCGGCCATGACGATGGGGGCGGCGGCGCGACCGGCGCCGCATGCATGCGCTGCTCGACCCGTTCGATCAGCGCCAGCTTCCAGCTCCTGCGTTCGACCTGCCAGACGCCGAGCGCGCCCAGCAGCACCACGCCCAGCATGCCGAGCGTGAGCAGTGTGCAACGACGGAGAGCTGAGGCGTCGCCTCGTCGGGACTTTGCTCCCTCTCCCGCTTGCGGGGGAGGGTTGGGGTCTGTCTCTTATACACATCTCCGAGCCCACGAGACTTAGGATATCATCGCGTATGCCGTCTTCTGCGTGAAAAGGGG
>NZ_JAQOSR010000329.1:0-3592 GCF_046718885.1 Bradyrhizobium sp. UFLA01-814
GGGGTAGACATTGTGGGAGCTTTCAATTCCTATCTCAGGCCAGCTTTTCCATGCGGGCGTAAACGAGTGGTTAATGGTTCGGAACTTGCGTTCCGAGATTTTTAGATGGTTGCTATTTGGTCGATTTAAACGTCGTCACGGTTCAGTCCTATAGCAGCCGGGGCCGGCGTGATGACGGCGATAAGCGGCATTATCTGGGCATTTCCAAGCCTTTGTGCCGCAGCTGATATTTCGCCGCAGGGATCCGGATCAAAACAAGTTGCTTGGAATTCCACCCTCAAGGAGAAATGTTTCACCTTTTTTCAGAACCCGTTCACTTAAGCCTTATCCCGTCCTATACTGGAACAGACAGCCTCAAATACAAATTCAACTGTGACTTCAAAGAGATGAGGTAAAATCATGACACTTCCGATTGGCGCGACCGCACCGGACTTCGAAGCCCAGACCACTGAGGGCAAGATCAAGTTCCACGACTGGATCGGCAACAGCTGGACCCTGCTGTTCTCCCATCCGAAGGACTTCACCCCGGTCTGCACGACCGAGCTCGGCGCGCTCGCCAAGCTGAAACCGGAATTCGACAAGCGCGGCATCAAGCTGATCGGCCTTTCGGTCGATCCCGCGGATCGCCACGCCAAATGGGCCGAGGATATCCTGGAGACGCAGGGGGCGGCCCCGAACTATCCGCTGATCGCCGACACCGACTTCAACGTCTCCAAGCTCTATGAGATGCTGCCTGCCTCGACGTCCGGCGACCCCCTCACCCGCACGCCGGCGGACAACCAAACGGTCCGCAACGTCTTCATCATCGGCCCCGACAAGAAGATTAAGCTGGTGCTGGTCTATCCGATGACCACGGGTCGGAACTTCCAGGAGATCCTGCGCGTCATCGACTCGCTGCAACTCACCGCCAAGCACCGCGTCGCCACCCCTGCCGACTGGAAGCAGGGCGAGGACGTGATCATCGCAGGCTCGGTCAGCAACGACGAGGCCAAGACGATCTATCCGCAGGGCTGGAAAGAACCGAAGCCCTACATCCGCATCGTGCCGCAGCCGAAGTAACGGCCGGCACGCAGCGTCCGGGTGGCCCGCGCACAGCCTGTTATCGTCTGGTTTCGTGACGATCTGCGGCTGTCGGATCACCCGGCCCTCTACGAAGCAGCCAGCCGCGGCGCACCCGTGGTTGGTCTCTATGTCCGCGACGACGAAAGCCGTGCCCTGAAACCTCCAGCCGCACGCTCCCTTGGGGGCGCGACGCGCTGGTGGCTGGCGCAATCGCTGCGCGCACTGGGCAAGAGCCTCAAGGCGATCGGCGGCACGCTGGTGCTGCGCACAGGACCGGCCGCCTCCGTGATCGCCACACTGGCGCGCGAAATCAACGCGGGCGCCGTGTTCTGGAACGACATCGCGCAGGCACCGCATCAGGCGATCGCCGCAGACCTCGAATCCGCGCTCGCAACTGACGGCATCGCTTGGCGGATTTTTCCCGGCGACCTGCTCGTCGATCCCAAGGCGATCCGCAACAAGGACAACCGGGCCTTGCGCGTGTTCACGCCGTTCTGGCGGCGCGTCCAAGGCCTCGGCGATCCGCCAAAGCCGTTGCCGGCGCCGAAGAAGCTTACATCCATCCGCGGCATCGCGAGCGACCCCCTCGGCGATTGGAAGCTCGAGCCTGACAGGCCGGATTGGGCCGGCGGCCTGCGCGAGACCCGGACACCGGGTGAAGCCGCGGCGCAGGCGCAGCTGAAGCGATTCCTCGATGAGGGGATCAGCGGCTACACCGGCGACCGCGACCGGCCCGACCGCGACGGCACCTCGCGCCTGTCGCCGCATCTGCGCTTCGGCGAGATCAGCCCGCGGCAGGTCTGGCATGCGGCACGCTTCGCCGCCGCCGAAGACTCGCGCCTTGCCGGCGACATCGACAAGTTCCTCAGCGAGCTCGGCTGGCACGAATTCTGCCGCCATCTGCTGTTCGACATCCCCGACCTGGCGCAGCGCAACCTGCAGGAGCACTTCAATGCCTTCCCGTGGAAGCGCGACGCCCGCGCGCTGGAGGCCTGGCAGCGCGGACTCACCGGCTATCCGATCGTCGATGCCGGCATGCGCGAGCTCTGGCACAGCGGCTTGATGCACAACCGGGTGCGGATGGTGGCGGCCTCGTTCCTGGTCAAGCACCTCTTGATCGACTGGCGCACGGGCGAACAATGGTTCTGGGATACGCTGGTCGATGCCGATGCCGGCTCCAACCCGGCGAACTGGCAATGGGTCGCGGGCTGCGGCGCCGATGCCGCGCCCTATTTCCGCGTCTTCAATCCGGTCCTGCAGGGCGAGAAATTCGATCCTGACGGCGGCTATGTCAGGCGCTGGGTGCCGGAGCTCGCGCAGCTCTCCAACGACCTGATCCATCACCCCTGGTCAGCAACACCGATCGAGCTGGCGAGCGCCGGCATCGAACTCGGCAAGACCTACCCGCCGCCGATCGTCGATCACAAAGAGGGCCGCGAACGCGCGCTCGCGGCCTATGCCAAGATCCGCGGCAAGAATTAAGCGCGGCGATTGACCAGCAGCACCGCCGCGGCGCAGGCGGCCATGCCGGCGATGGCGACATGATCCAGCCGCTCGTCGAACAGGATGTAGGCCATCAGCGCGGTCACCGCCGGCACCAGATAGAACAGGCTCGCGACCGAGGTCGCGGCATGGTGACGGATCAGCCAGTACAACAGCCCGATCGAGCCGATCGACAGCGCGAACACCAGCCAGGCCAGCGCCAGCACGAACTCGCCGGTCCAATGCACGACATTGGTCTCGAACACAAAGGCGCCGATGCCGAAGAAGATCGTCACCGCGACGTACTGCACCAGATTGCCGGCGCGCCAGTCGATCCGGTTGCAATAGCGCCGTTGATAGAGCGTGCCCAGCGTAATGCTGATTAGCGAGACGCCGGAGGCGAGCCAGCCCCACCCCGCCTCGCCCGTCATCGGCCGGTTGTGCAGGATCAAGACGACGCCGGCGAGGCCGAGCACCAGCCCGCCCCATTGCACCGGCGTGACGCGCTCGCCCAGCCAGCGGTTGGCAATGGTCGAGGTCAGGATCGGCTGCAGGCCCGGGATCAAGGCCGACAGCCCGGCCGGAACCGAATGCGCGATCGCAATCGCGGTGCCGCCGAGATAGAAGCCGTGCACCAGGATGCCGGCGACCGCGCTGTGGAAGATGCCTGTCCGGTCCGGCCAGTTCGGCCGCGCGATCGCGGCGATGACCGCCATCACCACAACCACGAACGCCATCCGGATCGCCAGATAGGTCAGCGGCTCCGCATTGTTGATGACGTATTTGGTGCCGATGAATCCGGTGCTCCACAGCACCACAAAGATCGCCGGCGCCAGACGAGCGGCAGTTTCCTCGAAGCTCTTGTTCATTGCAGGCCGTCATTGCCTGAAGATGAGGCGGCCAGCAATCGCGAATTTAACGAGGGTGGCGGGCGAGCCCGCGGCTGTAAGCAGGTGGCGCCTCACCCACAGTGTCGTCCCTGCGAAAGTGTTTGGTCCCGTTTGATTGGCAAGGGCCTGGATTGGCGTCTTGTAGCCGAGGCATTTGA